>RKRS01000041.1 GCA_007571275.1 Dehalococcoidia bacterium | reverse complement strand
GCAAGCAGGTCGATGAAGCCTTCCGACACTACTTCCAGCTCATGTTCCGCGGAGGTCAAGCCGAGCTGGTCCTGACTCAGGAGCCATTGACTGAGGAAGGGGACTCGGAATTGGTGGAAGATCGTCCAAAACCGGGCGTCGACATTCGGGCGCAACCGCCGGGCAAGCGCGTCTCGACGCTCGGTCTACTCTCGGGCGGCGAGCGGGCGCTGACCGCGATTGCGTTACTGTTCGCGTTGCTCGAAGTACGGCCCGCGCCGTTCTGCATTCTCGACGAGGTCGACGCCGCGCTGGATGAGGCGAACGTCGAGCGGTTTGTCTCAGCGCTCAGGGAACGCGCCCGGCAAACGCAATTCGTGATCATCACGCACAATCGCCGCACGATTGAGCAGGCCGACAGCATCTACGGCGTGACGATGGGCGCCGCAGGCGTGAGTCGCCTCCTCTCAGTCCGACTCGATCACCTACCGAAAACAGATGCTTGACTGAATGCTGGTGCTGATTCGGTCGCTCAAGTTCGTCACTGCCCTAACCTGTGGATATGGAATTCGTACACGCTGTCTGGACTCCTGCAGGCCCGGGTCCCCATCCAACCCTGATTGCTCTGCACGGTCACGGCGCGCATTGCCAGGATCTTGCGCCCTTGGCGCCGATGCTGGCCGGCGGGCAGTTGCAGGTGGTTTGTCCTCAGGCGGAGTTTCGCCTCGAAGGCGCGCCATATTCCTACGCCCCAATGTTCACCTGGATGAAGCGAGGCCATGACGAACGGCCACTCGATGGTGAGCTGGAGCGCGTCGCCGACGCGCTCTCATCGTTCGTTGACGAAGTCTGCGAACGTTACGCCGTCGATACGGATCGCCTGGCGTTGATGGGATTCTCACAGGGCGGATTCCTGGCCTACCGGCTGGCGCTGAGCCAGCCGCACCGTTGGCAGGGGGCGGCCATGCTGTCAACCTGGCTCTCCGACGAAGCGGCGGATGACGTCCATCCCGACGCAGCTGATCTGCCATTGCTTGTCCAGCACGGGACGAACGACCCGTTGGTCGGCATCGACCGCGGACGAAACTCACGCGATCGGTTGCAGGCCATGCGCATGAATCTTGATTATCGCGAATATCCCATGCAGCACGAGATTGGCCGCCAGAGCATTCACGATCTGTCGGCCTGGTTGACGGATCGCCTACTGAGCGAACGGTCTGGCGACTGATGGTCAAACTATTCCGAAGGTTTCGACGAACGCAGGAAGAACCGGCGGGCGGGGATGATGCGAGCGAAGCCCAGGAGGTCCGCGAGGAATATTAGCGTAGTGTGGCCAATACCAGGCGCGGCCAGCTGGGGGCGCTGCGTCGTATCTTCGCTCGAACACGTATCGATGAGGACTTCTGGGAAGAGCTGGAAGAGACGCTGATTCTTGGCGACGTTGGCGGCGCGACGTCTGCTCGCTGGGTCGAAGAGCTACGCGCGGAATCCAGTGGCAAGGATGCTTCCGCTGTTCGCAAGCTCCTGCGCGATCGTATGGTCGCCGGTCTCGAGCGCCCGAGCGCGAATGGCTCACTATGGGATCGACATAACGGAACCGTGGCGCAACCGCCCCCGCACGTCGTCCTCGTGGTCGGTGTCAACGGAGCAGGCAAGACGACGTCTATTGCCAAACTCGCGCATGCGTACCAGGAGGATGGCAAGTCGACCATGCTCGCCGCCGCCGACACCTTCCGTGCGGCGGCGATTGAGCAGTTGCAGACCTGGGGAGAACGAATCAACGCGCCGGTGATCGCGCAGCAACAGGGCTCAGACCCGGGCGCGGTCGCCTACGACGCACTGGAAGCCGGCATCTCCCGCAACGTCGATATCGTGCTGATCGATACCGCCGGACGACTGCAAACGCAGCGCAACCTGATGGCGGAGCTGGGCAAGATCCGACGCGTCGTCGAGTCGAAGCACCCCGGCGCGCCGCATGAGGTGCTGCTCGTCATCGACGCGACCAGCGGCCAGAATGCGCTCAGCCAGGCCCGGCAGTTCTCGCAGGCGACCGGCGTCACTGCTGTGTGCCTGGCCAAGCTCGATGGCACGAGCAAAGGCGGCATCGTGTTTGCGATTGCCGAGGAGCTTGGTATCCCTGTGCGGTTCGTCGGAACGGGTGAACGGCTAGGGGACATTGCCCCGTTCGATGCCGAAGCATTCGTCGACGCGCTGTTGTCCGATGATTAATTGCCCGCTCGAGCTGAGGAGGCCAACATGTTGCGTTCGCTACTGAGCCTGAGTCCCCAACGGCTGATCGCAACCGGCCTGATTGTCGCCGGGGCTCTTCTGGCCATCCTCCTGATCATTCTCTGGCAGGTTGGGGTGTTTGACAGCCCGCCTCCTCCGGCGACGCTTGAGTCAGCGGTGGAGTCAGTGCGGCAGGATGAACAGCAGAGCAGCGACGTCCAATCGCAGGGCCAGCAACGAGATTCACAGCAGTCTGACTCGACCCAGCAACAGGCCCAGACCGAGGCCGTGTCAACTCAGCAGAGTCAAGCAACTTCGGACTCGGATGCATACGGCCAGCAAGACGTTGCAGAGACTGCAGGTGATGACGAGCCGCAAGCATCGCAAGGGACGCAATCCAGCGATGAGCAGGCGAGTGAGGAATCACCATCACCGCAACCGCAGGAACAGTCAGCCGAGCAGGATCAACAGTCGTCCCAGGATGAGATGACGATTGAGTCTCCCAGTCTGGCCGACCTGGCCGGTACCTGGACGTTGTCACAGCAGGGCGCGTCATTCGTCGGCTATCGGATCGGTGAGGAATTGGCCAACATCGGCACCACAACCGCCGTCGGTCGAACCAGCGACATCGTGGCGGCGTTGGAATTTGACGGCGCCGCCATCACTGCGGTGACGATTGAAGCTGATCTACGAACGCTGAAAAGCGACGAGTCATTCCGCGACAGCGCGCTGCGCACTCGCGGCATCGAAACCGATACCTACCCATTCGCAACGTTCATGTTGACGGAGCCAATCACCATCGATGCGTTGCCCACTGGCGAAGATGCATTGATGGTCACGGTGCAAGGCACGCTCGACCTGCACGGTGTGACCAACCCGGTCAGCATCGCGCTGGAGGGCCTGTACGTGGACGGGCTGGTTCTGGTGGTTGGATCAACAGAGATTACGCTCGCCGACTACGACATCGAAAAGCCCACGGGCTTCCGCGTGCTGTCGATCGAGGATGTTGGCATCATGGAGTTTCAGCTCGTTCTCGAGCGAGCGCCCTGACACAGTTTCGGCTGCGTTTTGGCCGTTATGTCCTCGATCTGCGCCATTCCTTTGCATAACTAACATAGTGCGATCATGAGCCTCACTCAGCGGTACCGATCTGTAGGGCCGGCAAGCGTCGCCAGGTCGAACTTGAGGTTGCCAAAGGAATCCTGTTCGACGTTCCGGATCTCACCTTCCGCGTCCAGGTGACCAATGATCTGAAACAGGTCGACGGTCCGCAAGTCCTCTTCCGAGTGCTCCATCAGCATCGTTACTGACATCCGCTCCCGTCGGCCAAGCCGCTCAGACTCCGCAATCAAGGCTCGTCTTACGGTCTCTATGTCGGCCAATGTCGCCGCTTCCGCTTGCGACGCTTCGCGTACTTCGTTGAGCGCCGAGAGTTTTCGGCGCAGTCCGTCAAACAGCCCCATCTTCAGCCTCCAGGTCGATTGCTCTTCCAGTTGCCAGTGCGCGCCTGATGATGGCCAGCCCCTCCGGACGCGCTTCGCTTAATCCCGCCAGACGCTCGTCCGCGACACCGATCATTCGCCAAAGCGTGGTCAGCAATACGGCGGCGGATTCCCACTCAGCGTCCGACGCCGGTAACTCGTCCAGTGGCGCAAACCCGCGAGCCAGGATGGTTGCTCGCCTGCCATCAGCTGCATCGGGTTCGGCGCCGAACTCCTCGATCACCGCGTCAAACTCATGCTCTGCATGGTCCAGGTCGTTTCGTGCCAGACGCACCGTGCCATGCACGATTCGCGAGTCAACGTCGTATGGCCGCGCGTCAGCCGCGGTGTAGGCCGCTGTCAGCGCTAGATCTGCGTCTCCCGTGAACAGCGCCTGCCAGGCCCGGTCGACCGGGTCGCCCGGCTGCGCGCACATTGCAGCGCGTCGGATTTCGACTGCCGGGCCGCCGCTGCGTAGCAGACGCTCTGCTTCGACGAGCGGCGTTTCCGAGATCCGTTGGTGGGAACCGGCAGACAGTCTCGAGCGCAGTCGGCTGAAGAGGCTCATCAGGCAATCTCCGACGAATTGATAGCGTAGAGGGGTGACCACGCCGCCTCCGTCCCGACACATCATTCACGCTGATATGGATGCATTCTTCGCGTCGGTGGAACAGCGCGACCAACCTGAGCTGCGAGGCAAACCGGTTCTGGTCGGAGGTTCCCCTCGCAGTCGCGGAGTCGTGGCGGCGGCCTCCTACGAGGCTCGCGTCTTTGGTTGTCGCTCGGCGATGCCGATGCGAACAGCGGTCCGCCTTTGTCCACAGGCTGAAATTGTCAGACCGCGGTTCTCGCGCTATCGGGAAGTGTCGGCGGAAATTATGTCGATTTTCCGCGAGGTGTCGCCGCTGGTCGAGCCACTCTCCGTCGATGAGGCGTTTGTCGACATCACCTACCGGGTTGGCGAAGGCGCGACGCCCGTTGAACTCGCACAATGGATTCGTGAACGCGTGACGAGGGAAACGCAGTTGACGGTTTCCTGTGGAGTCGCGACCAGTAAATCGGTCGCCAAAATCGCCTCCGATCAAAACAAGCCGAACGGTCTCACCGTCGTCCCGCCCGGGCAGGAGGCCGCGTTCCTGGCGCCGTTGCCGATTTCGGATCTATGGGGCGTTGGGCCGAAGACCGCTGAGCGGTTGCTGGGAGCCGGGATCGAAACGATCGGCGACCTCGCTGATCGTCCGCTGCCCTGGCTGATCGATCGATTTGGCAGCCGCGGCGAATGGTTCTGGCAGTTGGCGAGAGGTCTGGATGATCGGGATATCTCCCTGGAGCGCGAAGCGAAGTCCATCTCATCCGAGATGACCTTCGCGGAGGATGTCAGTAGCGAGGCGACGCTGACGAAAGTCGTAGCTGATCAGGCAGCCGCCGTCGCCAGGCGACTGACAGAGAGCGGGTTTCGCGCTCGCACCGTGCAAGGCAAGCTGCGATTGTACGATTTCACGACATTCACGCGTCAGCGGACCTTGGCGAAGCCGATCAACGACGCTGCTGCGATTGAGCGCACCGCGCTTGCCTTGCTCCGCGAGCAACTTGCTCCACTCCGAAAGTTCCGACTCGTCGGTGTCGGCGTCTCTGCCCTCGAGCGGCGACCAATAGCCGCTCAGCTGTCGCTCTTCGATCAGACTGGCGGACCAAGTCTGGAGCCGCCGCAGTCGACAGCGCGGCGTGAGCGCCAGCGAGTGGTTGATGAAGCCGTTCGGGAGCTGAACGAGAAGTATGGCGGCGATATCGTCCGCTTTGGTACAGCTTCACCATCCGATAGGGAGTCTCTGTGATTCATCCACGCGAGGCGGCCGTGATTTCTTTTGACTGCTACGGAACGCTGATCGACTGGCAGTCCGGCGCGCGAGCGGCAGTGAACGCCATACCCGAGCTCGTTGATCTCGATACGGACTCGTTGATTGCCCGCCGCCTGGAAGTGGAGCTGGAAGTCGAGCACGAGTATTACCGACCCTATGACCAGGTGCTGGCGCTCTCGATTCAGCGAACCGCCGCCGAATACGGTGTCGAGCTGGGTGACGCCGCTGCCCGGTCGTTTGCCAACTCCATTGCTCACTGGCCTCCATTTCAGGACGCTGGCGGATTTCTGAAGCGTCTGGCGACCGTTGGAACGCCCATGGCGATCCTGTCGAACGTCACGCGCGCCAGCCTGGCGGTCAGCGTGCGTAAGCTGGGCGCGCGATTTGACCAGCTGATCACGGCCGAGGATGTTCGCAGCTACAAACCTGATCACGATCACTGGCTGGAGCTGTACCAGTCGCGCCAGATTGAGCCCGCCCAGCAACTCCACATCGCCGGATCGATTGCGCACGACATTCGACCCGCATCTGAGCTCGGCGCCATCACTGTTTGGGTTCGTCGCGGACATGAGCCAATTCCCGATGATGTTGAGCCGGATCTGATTGTGCAGTCTCTCGCCGAGCTTGGCGATTACTGGCGTCTCCACTACTCGCGTTAGCATCGGTGCAGGAGGCTGACCATGCGATTGACGAGGATGTATCAGGGCGATGATGGGGAATCCCATTTCGAGGAGATCGAGATAGGGCTCAGGCATTTTGATATCGGCGATGTCTCACGCCGCCTCTTTCCGCTCAGTACGAGTTTTCGGGTCACGCAACCGGGTTGGCATTTCGACTGGCACAATGCCGCAGGCAAGACGATGATCATCGTGATTCAGGGAGTGGTGCAGACTGAAGTGACCAACGGTGAAGTTCGACGCTTCGGACCGGGAGACATTTGTTACGCAGAAGACGTTGATGGACCCGGGCACAAGACCACTGACCTCGAGGGTCCGCGCCTGAGCTTCATGGTGCATCTGCCCGACGACTTCGACGTCCATCGCTGGGCGCGCTCATTCGATGACTGATCAACCGATTGGAATGACACGATGAATATCACCCGCGTCTACACAGGCGACGATGCCGAGTCCCACTTCGAGACAATTGACGTACCCCTGGCGGAGAGCCGCCACTGCAGTCTCCCGGACATGTTCGAT
>RKRS01000280.1 GCA_007571275.1 Dehalococcoidia bacterium | reverse complement strand
GCGCGGCGATCGCCGCGCTGTTGTCATCTGCGCGGTTTCTGATTCCGTGGCTGGCGGAAATCAGCGGAGACCTAACGCAGCTCTGATTTCTGCGGTCTGGCCAGCACCATGTGCAGAGCGACGCCGATCATTCGTCGGACGCGAGTGCGAACCGGGATTGGCGGGTCGATGGTCAGGCCGGGCAACGTTCGGTCGAGCCACCTGGGCATATACCAGTTCGCAGGGCCCGCGATCTGCATGAAGGCGGGCACCAACACCAGCCGCACGAGTGTGGCGTCAATGAAGATGGCAAACGCCATGCCCATGCCGAATGTCTTCACCGCGCGCTCGTCGCCGAAGATGGCGAAACTGGCGAACACGGCGATCAGAATCGCCGCCGCCGCTGTGATCACACGCGCCGAGGCGCCGATCCCGAAAGCGACTGACTCACCGGAGTCCCCGGTTTCCAGCCAACGTTCTCGAATTCTCGAGAGCAGGAACACTTCGTAGTCCATCGAGAGGCCGAAGAGAATCGCGAACATGAACATTGGCAGGAATGACTCGATCGGGCCTGTTCGGTCGAGTCCGATCAGCGACAGTCCCCAACCCCACTGGAAGATCGCCACGATGAAACCGACCGACGAGCCGATCGCCAGCATGTTCATGATCGCCGCCTTGAGCGGTACCAGGATGGAGCGGAAAGCCATCATCAAGAGCAGGATCGAGATGCCGATCACGATAAGAAAGAAGTACGGCAAGCGAGAAATCATCTTGGCCGTGACGTCCTCAAAGGCGGCAGTCGAACCAGCGATCAGGATGCGTGTATCGGGTGACGCCCCCTCAAGCGCCTGAGGCACGGCCGATTCCCGCAGTCGGTTGACCAATTGTCGTGTCTCGGCTTGCTGTGGCGCGGTGGTCGGAATGACGGAGATCAGGGCGGTTTCGCCGTTGGCGGATGGATCGGGCGGCAGCACCGCCGCGACGCCCTCGTCCTGTGCGAGCGCCCGTCGAACGCGTTCCAGTTCGGCAGGTGTGAGCTGTTGCGATGAGTTGTCGACCACTGCGAACAGGGCGCCGTTGACGCCGGGCCCAAACCCGTTCGAGATCAGGTCATAGGCGCGCCGTGAGGTGTAGCTGGTCGGGCGGTTGCCATCGTCCGAGACGCCCATCTCGATGTCGAACGCAGGCAACGTCAGCGCGATCAGGATGCTGGTTGCGATGGCCAGATATATCCAGGGACGGCGCTCGATGCGTCGCGAGAACCGATACCAGCGGCCACGCTCTCCGCCAGCGGTGTAACGCAGACCAGGAATTGAGAACCGATCGATCCGTCGACCGATCAGCGCCAACATGGCTGGCAGGAGCGAAATGGCCACCAACATCTCGATCAGCACCACCAGCGCGGCGGCCAGGCCCAGATTGGCGATCAGTGGGATGCCGATCGCGAAGAGTCCCAGCAGGGCGACGACCACGATCGATCCGGCGAACGCCACGGCTCGGCCGGCAGTGGTGACGGCTGCGCGAGTAGCTTCGCGTGGGTCAACGCCGGCAGCGAGTTGTTCGCGGAATCGGGCGATGACAAACAATGCGTAGTCAATGCCGACGCCAATGCCCAGCATCGCCCCAAATGTTGGAGCGACGGTCGAGATGTCAAGCATGGCAGCGGCGATCAGGATGCCGATCGTGCCGAGCGCCAGGCCGACGAGCGCGGAAACGATTGGCATGCCGGCCGCGAAGATCGAACCAAAGCCGATGATCAGGATCAGCAGAGCGGCGGCGAGGCCCACCAATTCGGCGGCGCCGGGAGGTTCGTTTTCGTACTCGCGGATCGGTTCCCCGCCGAAATCGACCTGTAGCGCGTCGGAGCGATAGATGTTGCCAAGCGCGATGACCTCTCCGATGTGTTCGATGTTGAGGTCATTTGCTCGCTTGTCAAAAGTGACGCGGACAATCGCCGTCTGACCGTCGGGCGAGATGTTGCCCGGTCGCTCTCCAGGCAAACTGACGTCTCCAACTTCATCGACTTCAGCCGCCTGGCGCGCGAACTCTGACATGGCGGACTGAACCGCTGCGTCCTGGATCGTTCCCTCGGGAGTGTGGAAGACGGCGAGCAGCTCGGAACCGGAGCGAGCCGGATAGCGCTCGACGAGCAGGTCCAGGGCTGCTTGCGACTCGGTTCCCGGCACACTGAAGGAGTCGGTCAGGGAACCGCCCCAGGAGCGCGCGGCCATCCCCGCCAGTACGACGGCGACGACCCAGATCAGCACTACCCGCCATGGGTGCTCGGAAACAAAGACCGACCAACGCTCCATGCCTGCCCAGCCCTAGCCGCTTCACTAACCGCAAGCAGCCTATATCGGCAGCGAGCTAGGCGCTTCTGCGGCCTGGTCAGGACTCAGGTGAGGATCGAGTCAATCGATGCTGGTCCGGCGCCCATCAGGATGAGGGCGATACAGGCAAAGACCATCAGGACGTCCAGCTCATATCCCTGTTTGTCCGACGATCCCTGGAAGGGCAAGCCTTCCTTGAATTTGTTGACGTAGGTGGCGACCATCATGTTAATTGCGAGTGGAATGGCGATCCAAGGGACGATCAGTCCCGCCAGCAGGAGGATGCCGCCGACCAATTCAATCGTCGCCACCCCGGGACCGGCCAGTCTGGGGAACGGCACTCCGAGTGACTCGAGCCAGCCGGAGAAGCCGCCGATGCCACGTCGGAACTTACCCAAACCGGCGTCGATGAAGATCACTCCCAGCACGATTCTCAGTGGGATCGGCGCCCATTCGAGCACATCGCTGCCGAAGGGAGCAGCCAACCAGTCGCCTGCGTCCATTGTTCCACTCCCACTCCCGTAGCCTGAGCCGCTCGGTTCGAGGCCTGAATTAAGCTGGATTCTAGTTGAGTCAGTGTCCAAGCTGATGACGGAGATTGAGGGGAACAGTAATGGGTAAGTTTGCGGACGCGATTCGAGATCGACGCAAGACCCGACAGCGACGATTGGGGTTTGGCGCGGGGAATGATGAACGCCAGCCCTCGATGTTGGTCGGAGCCATTGGCGTCGTTGAGGGCGCTGACTTTTGCCTGGCCCTGAGCGAATCTGACATCTCGGCCGCCGAGTCAGCCGGTGTGGAAATCTGGGGCGCGCGATTGGACGCCCTGACTCCCGACAGTGTGGCGAGCGCGAAAGAACGCGGCGCCTCATTCGTTTCATTCACGCTCGAGGGCGCGCTCGCGGCGGCGATGCTCGACGAAGAAATGGATTATGTCGTTAGATTGAGCGATCTGCGGATCGATGAAGCGGATGCTCGCGCCCTGGGCAGTCTGCGCCCCGCCGAACTGGCGGTCACGGTCGAATTGCCGGTCAGCCTCAGCGCCGTTCTGGACCTGCGTCGACTGGCGTTGTTCGTCTCCGCGCCGATAGGCGTGAAGTGTCCGTCGGACATCTCTGCCGGTGATATTGAAGCGTTGAGGGATTCCGGAGTGGCCGTGCTTGCGCTGGACGCGGGGGCGTCGCCCGATGACGTCGCAGCGGTCAAGCGGCGCATCGTCGATCTACCGGAGCGAAAGCCGAAACGTGACGATGGTAGTCAGCCGCTGATACCGACCATGCGTCCCGGCGGAGACAGCGCGGCCGGAGAGGAATAGGGGCGCGTCTGGAGGGCGCTGGCTCACTGGCTCAATCTCGGAAGACGCTGCGGTTCGTCGGTTCGAGCGAACTGCGGGAGTTGCCGGTCGCCATGCGCAGGAAGTAGAGCAGCGCTCCGGCGACGGCGATTCCGAGCATGATCGCGATGGTCCAGAGCACGAGCGCCTGGCTGGACTTGGCGGTCGCAGGCGCTTCGATCGACTCGCCCTCGATCGGGGTCAGTGAGTGATCGACCGTGAAGTCATAGGACGCGCTGATCTGCAAGTGTTCACCGCCTTCGATCAGTAGCACCTGATAGTCGACGGTGAGTCTGCCATCGCCCTCGGCGTGGATGGGCACAATCAGTGTGCGCAGACTGTAGCTGGAGATGCTGGGATAGCCGTCGTCGACGCGATAGCCGTTACCGTCGGTGACCTCCACGAAGTGCGCGTTCTTGAGTTGGGCCAGCGGACGATCGAAGGTCAGGATCAGCTGGTGCGGCGCTTCCGCTACTGTCGCCCCGCGTTCAGGTTCTTCCTGGATCAGGTATTCGCTCGCGCCGGTTGGGCTCAGCCAGGCCAACGCCAATACAGCTGCCAGCGCGCCAACCAGTGTGAGCAGGACGCCAATGAAGCGGGTGCGGATAGTCATGAGCAAGTCTCCGCCCTTGATCCTACGAATGGATCGCCCTGTCGACAAGGTGCGGCGCTGCTCAATCCGGGTCGCCAACGACCAATCGCGGGACGCGAGCGGAAATACCTGTAAAGATCTCATAGGGAATGGTGTCGAGTTGTCGGGCAAGGTCCCAGGCGCTGACAGATTCAGAACCGTCCTGGCCGATGATCGTGGCCGCGTCGCCGATCTCCGCGTATGGCACTGTCGTGAGATCGATCATCGTGCTGTCCATGCAGATCGCGCCGCGGATCGGCGCTCGTTGGCCACGCACCAGCATCTCGCCGCCTGGCGATAGCGAACGGGACAGACCATCGGCGTAACCGACGCCGGTGACGCCGATTCGTGAATCGCGCTCGGCAGTCCATCGTCCTCCATAGGAAACGGACTCGCCCGCTGACACATCGCGAATGGCGAGCAGGGTGGTTCGCCAGGACATCACTGGCCTCAGCCCTCTCGCCTCGGGATGCGCAAGTGGCGGCGCCGGGTCCATGCCGTAGAGCGCAATTCCGGCGCGAACGAAATCGAGCGACGCCTCGGGCAGGCTGAAGATCGCCGCCGACGCGGCGGCGTGGCGAATCGGCGCATCCATGTGGCTGACTGTTTGCTGGAAACGTCTGAATGCCGCGAGTGAGGCTGCGCGGTTGGCATTGCCCGCGTCGGGGAAATGAGTAAACGCCGCCTCGAGTTGGAGCGTGTCGAATGCTCGCACCGTTTCGGCCAGGTCGAGCGCCTGGGTATGCGACAGGCCGTAGCGTTGCATTCCACTATCGATATTGATGTGGATCCTGATGCTACGCCCGGCCGTCTGTGCGGCCGCAGCAAGATGCGCCGCCGTGTCGGGCGAATCGACGACAGCGGCGATGTCGTGCTCGGCAATCAGCGCAGGATCGTCTCGCAACACTGGACCCATACAGAGCACTGGGGCGTCAATCCCCGCCTCACGCAGAGCGATCGCTTCTCTCACCGTGAACACACAGAGCGATGTCACACCAGCCTTGAGCGCTGTTTTGGCGACGGTGTTCGCCCCATGTCCGTAGGCATCGGCTTTGACCACGGCGGCGAGATCTGCCGGGAACGCCTGGCGGCGCAGGACATCGACATTGTGACGCAGCGCGCTGAGGTCAATCTCGGCCCAGCTGGTTGCAGAGCTCACAGTCATCAGTCAGTCCGCAGTCTGGATCAGGGGGGTAGAATGTAGACAGGCGTTGGTGGGGCGGGTCCCGGGATTGTTGTGATACTACCGGTAGTGGTTGAAGCCGCTCGCCTGTTGCGTGGCGTATTGCCTGGACTCGCGGCGTTGATCTGCTGCATGGCGGTGCTGACAGTCGCCTGTTCGCCGGACGCCGAGGAAGTCACGGAGCAAGAATCCGCTGCTCAGTCAACACCAACGCAGGTCGAGCGACCCGCGTCTGCAGCAGCAGTCATGGCCGAGCAGCAGGAAACACAACTCGACGCTCCGGCGCGGACATCTGTCGATCCGGTTGAACTGCTGATTGCGGAGGCGTCGGCGCTCGAGCACAACGGCTATTGGGAGCAGGCTCTGGCCGTTCGGGAGTCGGCGATCTCGAGCGGCGACTCGCTGGGTGTGGAAGCCCTGACCTCGCTCAAGCTGGATCGTGTCCGACTGCTGCTGCGTCTCAACCTGCCCGCTGAGGCTCAAACGGCGCTGGCGGACCTCTCCGGGCTACTCACGGCTGATCAGTCCCGACGCCACACTCTGTTGAGCGCCCAGGCGGCGTTGATGCTGTCGCAGACCGATGCAGCGGTGGAAGCGATGAGGGATTACGTGAACAGCGACAGCCCCGCCTGGGCAGTCATTGCGCTGGAGCTGGCGAAGACGCTCCAGCGCGCCGACCGCGGCAGCGAGGCGATTGAATGGGCGGAGCGAGCTCTGGGCGGTACGCTCCCGTTCCAGGATCAGTTGCGAGCCATCCATCTGGCAGCGACGGAACTGGACATCGCCGGGGAAACGGAGCGAGCGCTCGCATATTATGACGAGCTGCTGAGCCTGTCACCGTGGCGGGACGATCAGGCTGCTGCGCTGAGTCGGACCGCTGTGTTGCAGCGCGACGCCGGCAACATTGAGGCGGCGCAGGCGTCCTGGTGGACCCTGGTCAATGACTACCGCGAATTTGCGGAGAGCGCTGAGGCGCTGGCGTTCCTGTTGGATTCCGGTGTTGATGTCGATCAACTGACGATTGGGCTGTTTCGGTTCCAGGAAGAGCGCTGGGTTGAGGCTCGCAGCGCGATGCTCAACGTACTCGGCGGATCTGCGAATGCCGCCGAACGTGCGACTGGTGAATTTTATGTCGCCGCGATCCATCAGACGAATGGGGACCTGAGCAGCGCCGCATTAGGGTACGTCGCTGTGATCGGCCATGATCCGACTCATCCGTTGGCCGCAGAGTCAGCGATGCGATTGGCGGAGTTCGCTGTCGCGGATGGTGATCAGATCACGGCGGAGGAATACTGGCGGCAGGTCATGGTCGAGCACCCTGAGCATCGACGGGCGCCCGAAGCGGCGCGGCGCTGGGCGTCTCTGGA
>RKRS01000262.1 GCA_007571275.1 Dehalococcoidia bacterium | reverse complement strand
TCGAGTACCACTGCTGACGCGAAGAGCGATGCCCCGATGTGTTCAAGCAGAATGTCCTGAACGCGCTGTTGCAGCTCGATATCGATTGTCAGCACTGCGCTCAAGCCTGGCGTCGCCGGTTCATGGTCGAGGGTGCGCAGGACATTGCCCACCGCGTCGACTTCGACCAACTGTCTGCCCGCGCTGCCTCTGAGCTGGCGTTCGTAGGCGGCCTCGACACCGGTGCGGCCGATTTGATCGCTGTAGAGATAACGATCGCTAGCCAACTCCTCGTACTCCTCCTCGGTGATGTTGCCCACATAACCGTAGATGTGCCCCAGCAGTTGGCCATGCTGGTATCGACGGATCGATACGGTCTCGACACGAACGCCAGGCAATGACGAACGTCGGGACGTCACGTCAATCACTTGTGCTGGCGTTGGCTCGTCGGAAATGAGCAGTGGCAAGAACGGGTCATTGGAGTTCTTGCGATCCCAAATCTGTTGCTCGATCTCCCAGGCGCGAGCATCGAACATCTCGGCCAGCGTCCTTGCGACCTGAGTGACTTCGAGGTCCGGCACATCCGCCGAGACCAGCATGATCTGATACGCGGGCGCGTTCTCGACCAGCAGGTTGCCGCTGGAGTCGTAGATCAGTCCGCGCGATGGAGGGATTTCAATCGTCCTGACGCGGTTGCTCGCCGCTCGGGCGACGAATTCGTCGTGACGCAGGAGCTGCAGCTGCACCAACTGCGCGATCAGGATGCCAAACAAGAGCACGATGAAGCCGCCCAGAATCCAGACCTTGGTGTGGACAGGAAACCCCTCGCCATGCTCGAGGTGCTGCGCGTATTCGCGCGCCACGCCTTCCGACTTGCCTTTCTGCGGTCGACGTTGCACTTACCAGACCGTTCTCGAAGGGGCGGACGCGGAAGACTCGGTGGATGTCGGTATCCGTACAAACCAATAGACGATGGCGCCAAGCAACATGTTCCCGAGCGCGCCCCCGAGCATGACGGTGCGCAGGGCGGCCAGCCAATTGACTCCGTTCGTCGTGAGTTCCACAGCGATCGCATGCACGGTGAAATGCAGGATCGAGGCAATGCCGACCAGCGCGATTGTGAGCGCCCACTCGAGAGCGAGTGGCAGGAGTCCTCGGGCATCACGCCAGGCTCGCCAGGTCAGCGCGGCGAGACCGATCGGCGCTAAGGCGGCGACGGACTCGGCCATGCCCTGAAACGCGAGCAATCCCAGCCCGATGCCGGCCAGTGGAATCATGACCAAGGTCTCAATCGGCGGCCGAACCATCGCCCAGCAGCAGAGGACGATCAACAACAGCTGCGGTCCGACGCCGAAGATCGGAAAAGAAGGACTGGCGGACGTCTGGAACACGATCAGCACGAACAGTCCGGTAAGCAGGAAGACCCAACGCAGGAGGCTCACCTCGTCAGCCTCCGTCGTCGTTGGACGCTTCAGCGTCGAGAATCGACAGGTCAGGCGGTGGAATGGTGAGTTGAACGACGACCTGCTCAAGCTGACCGAGAGGCGCAATCGGCTCAAGCAGGACATGTCGGAAGGCGTCCTGCACGGCGCCTTCGACCGCCGAGACTCGACCGACCGGCAACCCCTGGGGTAGTTCGCCGTCCAACCCGGACGTGACAAAGATGTGGCCAAGCTCAACGTCTGACGTCCAGGGAATGCTGACCTCGAGGTTGCCCAGCGTGTCGCCGGTTGCGACGACTTCGCTGCGCGAAGTCTGATGTCGTACGCGTACGGCGCTGTCGGGGTCGGTGATCAGCCGTACGAATGAAGTGTTTGGTCGCACATCGATGATCTGTCCGATCAACGTGCCCCCAGCCGCGAGGATTGGCAGGCCAACCCGGAGACCATCGTTCGAACCGCGATCGATGCCGATGATCGTGCGTAAACCGGTCAGGTCTCGCGTGACGACGTAGGCGGTCAGGGTGACCGCGTCGGTTTCGGCCTGTACTTCTAGCAGCGCCTGTCGCGCTGTGACCTGGATCTGCTGTTCCCGCAAACGGGCATTGTCAGCTTCGAGTTGCTCGATTCGTGAGCGCAGCGCGCGATTCTCGGAATTCAGACGGCCGAAGTCATCGAGGTCATTCAGCAGGTTCGAGATCGGTTCTCCCGCTTGACGGAACGCGCGTTGGACGGGGTTGAGCGCGGTTGCCGCCGTATCTTCGATGGTCGCCGCCCAGCCAACGAGTCCGAGCAAGGTCAGCGCGCCGATCAGTAGCGCGATCCCGAGGATCCAACGGGTGCGCGCGCCTAACAGCCGAATGATTGCGCCGAGTAGAGACACGATGCGCCACCGACCAATCGCCTGTGCTGACGCTAGCGTCGACCGGCCAGGACCTGACCGTTGGCAGCGGCGAGCGCGCGGGTCTCGTTCAGCGCCTCGGCGCAACCACGCACCACGCAGGTCAACGGAGCGTCGGCTTTGTAGACAGGGAACTTGGTTTCCTGCGACAGGCGCCGGTCCAGGCCTGGCAGATACGCGCCTCCGCCGGCCAGTGCGATCCCCTGCTGCATAATGTCGGGAATCAGCTCGGCTGGCGTGATCTCCATCGTCTTACGCACGGCTTCCATGATCGATGAGACGGCAGTCGAAATCGCATCGCGCAGCTCAATCGTCGTGATCGTGACCGTCTTGGGCATGGAAGTGGACAGGTCGCGGCCGCTCAGTGTGACCTCACGCTCTTCCTCCAGCGGATAGGCTGATGCGCCGGCGATCTTGATCTTCTCCGCTGAGGCTTCACCGATCTGAATGTTGTGAACCTGTCGCGCGTAGGCGATGATCGCCTGGTCGATCTCATCGCCCGCGACGCGGGTCGATGTGCTGACCACCATGCCGCCCATCGAACAGACAGCGACCTCGGTGGTGCCTCCCCCGATATCCACCACGATGCTGCCGGTTGCTTCGAAAATCGGTAACCCTGCGCCGATCGCAGCAGCCATTGGTTCCTCGATCAGGTGGACCTCACGTGCGCCGGCCGAGCGGGTCGCCTCAAAGATGGCTCGCTTTTCGACTTCGGTTGCTCCACTCGGGATGCCGACCATCACACGCGGTCGGCCGATGCCGGTTCCGCTCCGCTGGAGCGCCTCGTGAATGAAGTGGTTGAGCATCCGCGCGGTGACGTCGAAGTCCGAGATCACCCCATCGCGTAACGGTCTTGTGGCGATGATGTGAGCCGGGGTGCGGCCGACCATTGTCTTGGCCTGCTTGCCGATCGCCAAGACCGAGTTGTCAAGTCGATTGATCGCGACAACCGATGGTTCATTCACCACGATCCCGCGTCCTCGCACGGAGACGAGCGTGTTGGCCGTGCCCAAATCGATTCCCACATCAGGTGAGAATCGTTGGGTCAACCAGCTGAACGGAGACCACCAAACCATCAGGACTCCTCAATGTTCCGGCGGGACGTCCATTAACGATACGGACGGGCGACTCTGCCGATTTGACATAGAGTCAGAGATCGGCCTATCCGTAAACTTGATGGTACCCGCGTTCCTGGGCAAGCAGGAACCCACAGCACACGAATGAAAGATCGGTTTATCCGCAAACTCGGTGGACTCGTCGTTTCTGCGTAAGCCGGAACCCAACTCGCACGAGTTAAACGTCAATCGGCGTTGGATGGTTCCGATTCCGCTAGCCAATCAAGAATCGTGGCGGGATTCGCCAATCCGTCGATCAGCCGGTGCTCGTCCCAGATCGGAAGCTTCAGCGACTCAGCCTTCTTTCGTTTAGAACCCGCGGCCTCGCCAGCGAACAGGGCGGTCGTGTTCTTGCTGACCGAGGAACCAATGCCTGCGCCCAGAGCCTTCAGCTGAGCTTCCGCCTGTGGCCGCGTTATCGCGCCGAAGCGTCCGGTCAGGACAAAACGCAAACCCTCTAGCGGAGTTTCTGCGGGAGCGCCCGCGACGCGTTGAATCTCATCCTCAACCCCGGCCGTTTGCAAGCGATGCGCCAACGACCAGTTCTCGCCGTCCAACGCCCAGTCGACGATGCTCTCGGCGATGATCGGTCCCACTCCCTCGACGGCCGCCAACGCTTCCCGAGGTGCGAGCAGGATTGCATCGAGCGAACCGAACTCGTCCGCCAGGAGCGTGGCGTTCTCACTCCCTACATGTCGAATGCCCAGACCGACCAGCAGGTGCGCCAACCCTCGCGTTTTGGACCACCGAATCGCTTCGGCCAGGTTACGCAGACGATCACCGACCTCGTAGAGGTCTTCCCCCTTGCGTCGCTTGACCTGTCCCAGACCGGGGATCCGCGCAAGCGCTTCGAGTCGGTCTGGCAGCGTGTAGATGTCAGCCGGGTCACGGATGGCGCCCTCGCGTAACAGCAGCTTGATCAGCTTCTCACCGAGTCCGCGAATGTCCATCGCGCCACGCGAGGCAAAGTGCTCGAGCGCTCGTTGGACGATGGCTGGGCAGTGGCGATTGGAGCAGTAGAAATCGACGTCATCGTCCTGACGTGAGACGGGTGCGCCGCACCACGCGCCCTCGCAAATGTCGAGGCGCCCTCGATCGCCGCCGCAATGTTCATTGGCGCAGTCGAGTTCGCCGCAGGTCGTGCCGGGACAAACGCTGGGCATCTCCCACTCGGCGGAATCCTTCCGCCGCTCCAACACCGGTCTCACGACCTGTGGGATCACCTCGCCGGCGCGGCGGATGACAACCGTGTCTCCCTCGCGAATGTCCTTGCGTCGGATGTCATCGAGGTTGTGTAGCGTGGCGTTTTTCACCTCGACGCCGCCGACTCGCACCGGTCGCAATCGGGCGTAGGGGTTGATGCTTCCGGTCCGTCCGACGTTGACCAGAATCTGTTCGACGACGGTAGAGGCTTCCTGTGGCGGGAACTTCCAGGCGATTGCCCAACGAGGTTCGCGTCCGACGATGCCGAGGTCGGCCTGCAGGTTGAGATCGTCGACCTTGACCACCACACCATCCATCTCAAACACCTGCGCGTCACGACGCTGGTTCCAGGCCTCGCATGTGGCAAGCGCATCATCGATGCCGTCGTGCCGAGCGACTTCAGGCGTGGTCGGTAAGCCAAACTCAGCAAGCCAGCCCAGCGTTTCCCAGTGGCTGTCGGGAGTCGGCGCATCGTCGCACCAGCCGAGCTGATAGATGCCGATGTTCAGCGGTCGACTCGCCGTTACCGACGGATCTTTCTGCCTGACTGATCCAGCGGCTGCGTTGCGCGGATTGGCGTATAGGGTCAGCGCCGCGCGCCCTTCCGCCTGGCGTTCTTCATTCAGGGCGGCGATGTTCGCGTTCATGGCGTCGAAACCGGCTTTGGGCATGTACACCTCACCGCGGACCTCGAAGAGCGGCGGTGGGTTACCCCACAGCTCGTTGGGGATGGAGTCGATCGCTCGAAGATTGGCCGTGACATCTTCGCCGGCGCGCCCGTCCCCTCGCGTTGCGGCCCGCACCAGACAGCCGCGTTCATACACCAGCGCGATCGCGAGTCCATCGATCTTCGGCTCCGTGACGAATGTCCACTCTTCACGGTCGAGAAGATCGGCTGCGCGCTGGCGCCAGGCCAATAGTTCCTCTGCGTTGAACGCATTACCTAGCGAGAGCATCCGCAGTCGATGTTCGACGACCGCGAATGTCCGACCTGGCGCGGCGCCGACTGTCTGGGTGGGACTGTCGGCCGATGCGAGCTCGGGAAATGCGGTTTCGAGTCGCTTGAGCTCGCGGAACAACGCGTCGTACTCGGCGTCCGAGATCTCGGGAGCATCGAGAACGTAGTAGCGGTGATTGTGACGCGTGATTTCCGCGCGCAGCAGTTCGACGCGTTCACGCGCGATGATCAGTTCAGCGTCGCTGGAGACTGACAACGTTGACATGGAATTCACTATAGGAACGAAGCGGCTGAAGGACTCGGTGATCCTACTGATACGCTCACCCTGTGAGCGATCCACGACTGGCCGATCTTGACGTAATCATCCTGGACTATGGAGCGGGTAATCTGCGCTCGGTAGTGCGGGCGGTCGAGCGTGTTGGCGCGAGACCTGAGGTCGCATCCGTCCCGGCGTCGATGGACGAGGCCGATGTGGTCATCCTGCCGGGCGTGGGCGCGGCAGCCGACACGATGCACAACCTCCGAACCCGCGAATTGGTCGATCCGATCCGCGAGTACATCGCTGCCGACCGTCCGTTTCTCGGGGTCTGCATGGGGTTGCAGGCATTGATGACAGTCTCGGAAGAGGGCGGCGAGCATCCTTGTCTGGATGTGCTGTCGGGGCGCGTCGTGCGGCTGCCTGAGGGTCGCAAAATTCCTCATATGGGCTGGAATCGTGTCGAGCAGCAACGGTCCACTCCCCTGTTCGACGGCATCCCCGATGGCGCACACTTCTACTTCGTGCATTCCTATTTCTGCGACATGGACGATCCCGATGAGATCGTCGCGACCACTGATTATGGAACCAACGTAACCGCCGTGGTCGAGCGTGGGCGTTTGGCCGCTACTCAGTTTCACCCAGAGAAGAGCGGCGCATATGGACTGCGAATTTATCGCAACTTCCTGCTCGAACACTCGAGCGCGGTCAGCTGACGGTGTGGGTCCATGCTCGTCATGAGTCCGAACATGATTGATGTCCTGCCAGCGATCGATATCCGCGGCGGACGCTGCGTTCGTCTGATTCAGGGCGACTACGACCGCGAGACCGTGTTCGACGACAATCCCATAGCGCCGGCCCAACGCTGGATCGATCAAGGCGCTGAGATGCTCCACGTGATCGATCTTGATGGGGCGCGCGCAGGCCACGCGACCAACGCAGAGACGGTTGAGCAGATTGCCGCGCTTGGCAAGCCGGTGCAG
>RKRS01000132.1 GCA_007571275.1 Dehalococcoidia bacterium | reverse complement strand
CGCTTCCCCCTCGGGGGGAAGCTGTCGGGGACCGACGGAGGGGGGCGCGGAGCACGACGTGACATAGTCACTATTTATGCCCCGACGCCTTTGGCGACCGCTCTAATCTGGTCAGCATGGCCATCTCCGTCAAGCTGATTGACCACACCAAAGACCCGATCCGCGCCCTCTACATGGCGTACCGCGTCTGTTACTCGGCGCTGACGCCGCAGCAGGTGCTCGATCGGATTACCGATGAACGCATCTCGCACGAGAAAATGCTGGAGTTTGTCGAGGCGCGACTGCTGACCGGGCATATGTCGCCGCTGGAGCAGGTGCACTTCGAGTTCGGCATCTCGGGCGTCTCGCGCGCCTTCTCGCATCAATTTGTCCGACACCGGATCGGGATCAGCTTCGAGCAGCAGTCGCAGCGCTACGTGACCTACCAGGGCGGTGAGTTTCCCTACAGCGTGCCCAGGACGGTTGAACGGGCCGGTCTGGGTGACGACATGGCCGCGCTGTTCGCGCAGGCGGGCGCGCTCTACGAGAAGATGGTCGCCGCAGGCGTGCCGGCTGAGGATGCCCGCTTCCTGCTGCCCAACGCGACCAACACCAACTTCAAAATCACGGTCAACTTCGCCTCGCTGCTCCACATCTCCGATCTGCGTCTCTGCACACGGGCGCAGTGGGAGTTCCGCAAGGTGGTCTCGCTGATGCGCGCGGAAGTGATGCGCGTCGCGCCCGAGCTGGGCCGACAGCTACAGCCCAAGTGCGGCGAGCGTCGGCTGGGTTACTGCGACGAGGACTACGACGCTTGGGCCGATTGCCCGATCGGTCGTAAGCGTCCCCACAAGACCGAGCTGTTTCAGCTCTATGACGCCTACCGTCGGGGCGAGCTGGGCGACCTGGACGCCGAGGACATGGAGCTGATTGCCGCGGACTAGTGCCCCGGTTCCCGCCGTCGTTGCGGCGAACGTGGGAGTCAATCCGATCAATCCGCCAGATACTCCAGCAGCTGGACGAAGTTGCCATCCGGATCGAGCAGCGTCGCCACCACGCCGCCCCAAGACTCGCGCTCCGGTTCACGCTGTACCCGCATGGATGGATCGGCAGCGCGCGCCCGCGCGTATTCCGACGCAACGTCGTCCACGAACAGGTTGATCTGCATTCGCGCCGGTTCCAGCGTCGGTCCCGTGATCTGTGAGTGATCGAGGATGCGGATGAATCCGCCGGCCGCCGCGAAGACCGGATCGCGGAACTTGGCTACCCGTTCCAGTCCCAGTATCTCGCCGTAGAACCGCGCCATCGCCTCAGGCTGATCGGTGCCGAGCATCAGCGTCAGCTCGTGTACCTGCATGGGGCGCCCTCAGACTTCCAGCGAAAGGCCATCGGAGGCGACGATAATCGTACCGTCAAACGCGCCGCGCGCTTCAGCGACCAGTTCCGCCTCACGTTCGTCCGGCGTCAGATGCGTCAGCACCAGGACGCCGACGCCGGCCTCCTGCGCGATTCGCCCCGCGTCGGCGGCGGGACAATGCGAGCCTCGCATGCCGACATACAGACCCTCGCGTATCGCTTCGGGCAGGCGCTGCGCCATCCGCTCCAACGCCTGTTCGGTGAACGCCTCGTGCACCAGCACGTCGGCGCCGTCGGCCAGCGGGACCAGCGCCTCGGGCGCGTACGTGGTGTCACCCGAGTAGACCAGACTGCGACCGCCCGCCTCGAATCGTCGCGCCAGACACTCCAGGTAAGGCGCGTGCGGCACCTCGACCGAGCGCACCTGCAGGCCGCCCAGCTCGCGCTCGTCGCCGGGGCGGGTCAGTTCGACCGAGACCCCGTCCAGCCAGGCTCTGATGCGGTCGCCGGTGGCGTTGACTCTGGCGAATGCCAGCGCCGCCTCGATGTACGAATCGGTGTCACGCGGGCCGAATACGGTCACTGGCGGACCGCTCCGCGCGATCAGGCGGCTGAACAGCTCCACCACTCCCATGGCGTGGTCGAAATGGAGGTGAGAGAAGATCACATCAGAGACGGCATCGGGGTTGAGACCCGAGTCAGCCATCCGTTCCATGAAACCAGGCCCGGTGTCGACGAGTAGTCGCGCATCGCCATGCGAGAGGTGAATCGAAGCAGCCCCGCGTCGGGGATTCACCGCCGCGCCAGCCCCTGATCCAAGAAACGTAATGCGCATAGCCACGCCTGCCCTCAGTGAAAACCGTTTACAGTCCTCTACGCTGTGCAAAGCAAAGATAAGGGGTATGCGATGGAGAATCAGCACAAGGCCGACGGGATAGCGCTCAAGGACCTCATCAGAGGTGCAAAGAACGGCACATTGGTGTTGCCCGAGTTCCAGCGCGACTTCGTCTGGCGTCCTGCTGCTGTCAAGCTCCTCCTATCCTCTATCGCCAAGAATTGGCCGATCGGCTCCTTTATGATTTGGGACCCCTCAGACTTCGAGATGGCTGTAAAGCCGTTTGACGGCATCAAGGTCCCACCACGAGAGGGACATGAGGAACGCAGTTATCTATTGGATGGCCAACAGAGACTAACTGGCTTGATCCACGCGTTTGACCACGATCATTCTGAAGTCAAGTATGTCCTGAAAGGCGCTGGCGAGTATTTGCTTGCTGAACAGGAAGGCGATCTCGAAGATCACCTTGAACATCGAACTGCTAAGCAATTTGGAAAGAGCTTGAGTACACTGATGAGCCGTGCTGGACGAGATATCGCATTGATTCAAGATCTAGTTGATAACGACACATTCTATGAATGGGTCGAGCATTATGCAGAATCTCACGACCTGAAGTCCCTGTCAGAGAGATCAAGGCTTGTCGCCCGACGCGATGAACGTCTGCCCGGCCTCATTAACTATTCGGTACCATGTGTTCGTTTGCAATCAGGATTAAATCTCGAAGCAGTGGCGCGGATCTTTGAAACGACGAACAAGACTGGCGTGAAACTCAGCACCGTTGATCTCATGACTGCTAAGCTCTATCCGCATGACTTTAAGTTACGTGATGAATGGGAGAAAATCGAAAGGATGCACCCTGAACTTCTCGATAGTTTTGCTGGCACACTCGACGCTGAAGATGTATTGCGTATTGTTGCTTTCAGCCGTGGGACAGGAGTCACTCGCGATCAGATTCTGCGATTGCAGCCTGGGCATGTGAAGGCAGACTGGTCAAGCGCCGTCGCTGCCTTCTTGGAAACTCTGGAGTTTCTGAGAAGGCAGCTAGGAGTGCTGAGTGACATGACGCTACCTGCAAGACTGATGATTCTTCCAATCGCAGTAGTGTTTCAGCGATTCAGTAAATCGAAATCGCCTGCAATAGATCGTGAAGCGTTATGCGCAGAGATTAAGAGATGGTTTTGGAGTTGCGTAGTTGAAGAGACATTTGCACGTTCGACTAATACTCGCGCGATGGCCGAGGCACGGCGCTTAGTGAGGTTTCTTGAATCTGGCGAGCGCTCCGGGCGTGTCGAGTTCGGTAAAGAATCCATCGAAGGTCTATGTGAGCGCTTGCTTGATGAGCGAGGTTCCGATGGGATCTTGGAAGCGGCAGTCCATGCATTGGTTGTTGGACAGGGCGGACGCGACTGGGCAGACGGCCAGGCAATTCTGGTGTCCCGTTCTACGCAGCTCGAAAAACATCACATCATCCCGAAGAAAGGCGAGGGTGTGGAATCCTGGGAACGAGTCAATTGTATTGCGAATGTGACACCGCAGTCCCGAGGCAGCAACCTGAAGCTAGGTAATCAGTTGCCAACAGCAACAGGGGTTAGAGGAAACCTGGCTCACGCGCACTTCTGCGATATTGCGGAATTTGGGCAATCGACGCTTTCTGGTTTTGAGTCGTTTGCTAAACGCCGGGCGGAGGAGATTGCCGGATTCTTGGTTGGTTGTGCAAATGGCACCGAGTACTAAGCAGTGCCGCCCCTTTCCGGACTCCGCGTGCTGGATCATGGACATGTGTGGGCTGGGCCGTTGTTGGGCCTGTTCCTGGCCGATCTTGGCGCTGAGGTGATCAAGATCGGCGCGCCGCATCGACGTTCGGGCGTGTCGATTGGCGGCCAGCAGGCGCCGCGCCGGCCCCTGATCCACAATGGTGATACGCATAGCCCGACTCCTCGTTTCGCGTGGAGCATCGCGTTGTGCGTCTGCGCCATAGCATGGCGGCGCGCTGGGTATCTTGTTGGAGAGCGAGTCGTGGTTGGGGAGATTGCGATGACAACGAGTGTTAGCCGTCCGGCTGCGGCGTCAGCCTTCTTGGGCGCTCGGCACCGTGGGCTGCTTGCCTTGCGCTTACCTGGCGATGTCCCGCTGACCGATGAGCTGTTGGAGCGTCTCGGTCAGCTCAACCCCGAGTGGCGGCTGGAACGCGGGCATGATGGTGAACTGGTGGTGCGCATGGGATCGGGTGGCCCCAGCTTCATGATCACGGCGGAGATACTTGCCGTGGTGTTCGCTTGGTCAAAGGCGGTGCGCGGATACGCATTCGGCGCGGACGCCAGCTTCAACGTCGTTGACCCACTGGGCGGCGAGCCAATGCGCAATCCCGACATCTCCTGGGTCAGCCCCGAACAGATGGAGGCGATGGGTGGGTTCCCGCCGATGCGCGGATTTTGGCCTGTATGTCCCGCCTTTGTCGTCGAGGTCCGCTCGCCCGGCGATTCCCTGCGCAATCAGCACGGACGCATGGCCGACTGGCTGCGCTTCGGCGCACAACTCGGCTGGCTGGTCGATCCGCAGCGACGCGATGTCTGGATTTACCGCCCCGATCAGGAACCGCAGCAGCTGCGCCGGCCGGCCGTCGTCGGGGGCGAGCCGCTGCTCAACGGCATGCGCATGGACTTCGAACCTATCTGGCAACTGATCGACGACGCCGAAGCCGCTGCTGCGGCGACTGAGTAACAGACCGCCATGCCGCCCCTCTCAGAACTCCGCGTGCTGGATCATGGACATGTGTGGGCTGGGCCGTTGTTGGGCCTGTTCCTGTCCGATCTTGGCGCTGAGGTGATCAAGGTCGGCGCGCCGCATCGACGTTCGGGCGTGTCGATTGGCGGCCAGCAGGCGCCGGTCGGCTCGATCGGCGGCGACCGCGGCTCGACCGCTGCGGATGACCCTCGCGCCTTTCATGGGCTGGACCGTGGCAAGAAATCGATCTCCATTCACCTCGGCGACCCGCGTGGGCGCGAGCTGTATCTGCGCCTGGTTGCACAGTCGGACGTGGTGCTGGAGAACTTCTCGCCGCGCGTGATGCCCTCGCTCGGGCTGTCCTACGACGTGTTGTCGGAGGTTAATCCGGGTCTGATCATGATCGCGTTGTCCGCCTCCGGCGCGACCGATGGCCCCTGGCGCAACCTGGTCACGTATGGTCCGTCGCTCGCGGCGCTCTATGGCCTCAAGTCACTGCTCGGTTACCCCGACGATCCGCAGCCGCGCGAGGACACGGCAGACCTCGACCCGACCGCCGCGGGGCACGCATTCATCGCGCTGCTGGCGGCGCTGGAGTACCGCGAGCGCACGGGTCGTGGTCAGTTCATCGACCTCGCGCAGGGTGAAGCGACGCTGCAGCGAGCGGCGCAGCCGCTGATGGACTGGTTGCTCAATCGTCGCGAGGCCGGCCCCAGAGGGAATCGCAGCTCGGCGATGGCGCCGCATGGCGTCTATCCCGCCGCCGGGACGGACGCCTGGCTGGCTATCGTCGTTCGCTCCGACGCCGAGTGGGCGGCGCTGTGTCAGCTGGCGCCGCAACTCGCGCGGCCCGAGTGGTCCACGGCCAGCGGTCGCCTGCGCGATCAGGACCGCCTCGATGACGCCGTTGCGGATTGGTCGCGCAACTACGAGGCGATGGATCTCAGCGTTCAGCTGCAGGGCATCGGCGTGCCAGCGTTCCCGATGATGGATCCCACCGCGCTGCTGATCGACGACGATTATGGCGCGCTGGCCAACGTCGGAATCGATCTCAGCGCCGAAGCAGTGAGTTCTGTTCGCGGCGGCGCGCTCTACACGGGCGTCCCCTGGAAGCTGGAGCGGACGCCGGCCGCGCTCTCCGGACCGATTCCCAATCGCGGCGAGCACGATGACGAGGTTTACGGCGCGCTGCTCGGCCTGGATGAAGCCGCGCGAGCGGAGCTGCGCGAAGCCGGCGTGATCTAGCAGCGCCTCGGCAACAACACTCCAGTTACGTTCCAGCCACCAGGCGCGCGGCGCTTAGCCCTGCCGCTGTTCCTGTTCCAGTTGTTCTTCCGCTTCGCGGACGCCGCCGAAGAATTCGCTGCGGCTCGCGGCGGGGGCCGCGTTCGGGGCCACGCGACGCGCGGCGAGCGCACGGCTGACGGAACGCTGCGCGACTCGCGCGCCATCGTCGGATGCGTCCCAGTTGGAGATGTTGCCCTCGGGAATTCCCAGCTCCCTGCCGGTCGTGTAGGCGTCCTGATTCGCGCCCATGAAGACGAACGTCCAGCCCGCCGCCTGACGCTTGCTGATCAGCATGAAAATCTCCTTGCGGCTGAACTCCCAGCTTGCGTTCTCCAGACCGTCGGTGAAGATCATCACAATCTGTTCCTCTGGCGTTCGCCCCCGACGTTGCCGCTTCTTGATTCGCCGGTCGGCGCGCCTGATCAACGCGCCAATGGCGTCGTAGAGCGGCGTCGCCGCCCGCGGCTCGTAGTTGACCGCCGTGAGTTGGGCCACCTTGTCGATACGCCTGGCGTCAACGAGCAGAGCGAACGGGTCCTCGCTGTCGAACTGGGCCAGGGAGATTCGACAGCGTCCCGGCGTTTGCGCCTGCTGATGCAAGAACTCGTTGGCGCCGGCTACCACGGCCTCGCGTAGGGGGATCATCGAGCCGCTGCGGTCGAGCAAGA
>RKRS01000209.1 GCA_007571275.1 Dehalococcoidia bacterium | reverse complement strand
GCTGCCGGAAATGACGATCAGGTGCGATAGCGAGGTGTCGTTGAGGTCGGAACGCAGCTCGGGATCGATGGCGTCGCGGCGGCCGGTGATCATGCCTTGCGCGATACCCGACAGGGGCGGCGGCAGGGCGGCGCGAATGCTGCGGTTGAGCGCTGCGCGTGCGTCTCTCGCGAGTGACTGTCTCCAGCCCAGATCAGCCTGCCCAAGCACGTCGATGCTTCCCGGTTGGGCCAGAGCGCTGGCGGCGATGCGCCTGTTCGCCAGCCACTGCAGGTACTCGCTCTCTGTGCCTGCAGTTGGGGTAAGGCTTGCCTGAAGGACAACCTGATCGCCATTGGCGATCTCTATCACCTCCGGGATATGCAGTTGAATCTGGTCATCGATCATTCGCCGCTCGGCGCCGATCTCGATTGATTGGGCGTTGAGCAACAACCGCAGGCCGCCATCACGAAATTGTGGATCGTCAGCCACGATCCCTTCCAGGCGCACGGTCTGTCCGGCGAGGTCCAGATTGGCGAGACTGTCAACTGAAAACCCGCTCTGATCAGCGCGCCAGTAGCCGACGCCAATCAGTGCCGGAGCGAGTAGTAACAGCGTCAGGTGGGCGTGCCGATGGCGCCGAACCGCGTCGACGCGGGCAACTGATGTCAGAGTGAACAGCGTCAGCAGCGCGCTGCCCAGAGCGATGATCCAGAGATCAGCGGCGGTGAGGGAGAACGCGACGCCCGTCGCGAACGACAGCGACCAATGCAACAGAGGCGGCTGATATGGAAGCTGTGCCCGGGCAAGCCAACGGATCGCCCCACTACTCGGCGACGACATAGACCGCTGCCAGATCGGCGATTGCCAGCGCCTCAGAGGGTCGGAGTATGCCCCGCTCAACAAGGTCGGCAAGTGAGCTGAACGGTTGCTGTGCGCGGAGGATCACAATTGACTCGGCCCGAGACGTTCCGATGCCGGGTAGCGTTGCGAGCTCAGCGATCGTTGCGGTGTTCAGGTCGATCAGCGTGTGGTGAGTTGTTATCGGAGCGGCGACATCGCGGATGATCGGTTCGGGACTGGTTGCCGATTGCTGACTGGCGACGACACTCAAGCCGGCAATGCCAGCGGCGATCGCCACGATCGCCGGCAGCCAGCCGACCAGACCAAGCAGCGTCCGCGCATAGCCAGGCGTTCCAGGCTGAGCCTGGACGTCTGGGGGTTTCGGCGGTCGAACCTCAGTCCAGATCGACATCACCGCTCCTGCTGCTTTGGATTGGGCAACATGACGATCAGACATGAGTTGGGCCAGATGTGCAACGTGAATTCAGTGAAGGGTAAAGTTGAGCGGGAGAGGCGGGTGAGTCATGACACGCTCCGTGTTGACGGTCAACGACCTGTCGGCGTCTGAGATCAGCGAAGTACTGGATCGCGCACTCGAGACCAAGCGTCAGGATCGTCGTCAGAGTGCGGAGTTGGCTGGTAAGACCGCCCTGCTGATCTTTCAGAAACCCTCACTGAGGACTCGGGTGTCATTTGAGTTGGCCGTGACCAATCTGGGCGGGAGCGCACTGTATCTGTCACCGCCTGAGGTTGGCCTGGGCGAGCGAGAGTCTCCTGAAGACGTCGGCGGTGTGGCTGGTCGCTACTGCGATCTGATCATCTGCCGCACATTTGACCAGAGCAACCTTGAGCGCCTCGCGGCATCGTCAGGCGTGCCGGTCGTGAATGCGCTGAGCGATTGGGAGCATCCCTGTCAGGCGCTGGCCGATGTTCTCACCATCCGCGAGCACGGCGGTACGAGTGGTCGGACGTTGGCGTACGTCGGAGATGGCAACAACGTCGCCAGGTCGCTGGCGATTGCCGCTGCGGGCGAGGGGATGCATGTCCGGCTCGCGTCACCGAATGGGTACGAACTCGACAGCGCGAGCGTTGCCGAGGCGACGCGTCGGGCGACCGAATCCGGTGGATCAGTGACGCTCATGTCCGACCCGGTCGCGGGAGTCTCAGGGGCCGATGTGGTGTACACGGATACCTGGACCTCGATGGGCCAGGAGCTCGAGGCCAAGCAACGCCTGGAAGCGTTCAGCGGCTACCAGGTCGATGCGGAACTCGTTGGCAACGCATCGGCAAACGCGACGGTGATGCACTGCCTGCCGGCGCATCGTGGAGAAGAGATCACCGACGAAGTACTGGACGGCTCACAGTCGGTGGTGCTTGATCAGGCCGAAAATCGTCTGCATGCCCAACAGGCGTTATTGGCCTGGTTGTTTGACTAGTTACCAGCGTGTTCTTGTTCGCTCGCCTAGCATTGCGAACGACTGGCCCTGAGCAGCGACTGGCAAGATCACTGAGGCGAATGTCGTGGATGGTCTGGTTAACGACATTGAAGTAGCATTCAGCGACTTCAGCTGGATCAACGCGCTGGAAGTGACCGCCATCGCCATTGTGTTTTATGCGGGTCTGCGCCTGCTGCGCGGCACGACCGCCATGTCCGTCATTCGCGGGATGGTATTGGTGGTCGTCGCCATTTCCGTGCTCGGTCGCCTCGTCGACTCGGTCGTCCTTGACTGGATCGTTGACAATGCGCTGGCGGTCCTGTTGATCGTGGTCCTGCTGGTCTTCCAGCCCGAGCTTCGACGTACGTTTGAGCATGTCGGGCGCGCTGGCGGTCTGAAGCGTTGGGGTGGCAGGTGGCAACCCTACCGCTCGCTGATCCCGGTGACAGCAACCGTCGCGCACCGACTCTCGGAGCAGGGCAACGGCGGGTTGTTCGTCTTTGAGCGCGATACCGGGTTGGAAGAGTTGGCTGAAGCCGGGGTTCGACTGGGCGCTGAGCCGACCATCGATCTGCTGGAGAGCATCTTCTGGCCGGGATCGCCGTTGCACGACGGGGCGGTATTGCTGCGGCCCTTCGAAGTGGTCGCGGCCGCGGTCATTCTTCCGACGTCGACCGGGGACTTCGCCTCCCGTGGGCTGGTCATTGACCAGCACGGTGGACATTTGGGGACCAGGCATCGCGCTGCGCTGACCATCTCGGAGGAAACAGACGCGATCGCGGTGGTGATCTCAGAGGAGACGGGCGCGATTTCTCTGGCGGTCGGTGGACTGTTGTCCCCGCCCATGACGGCGACGGAGCTGGAGGCGTCCCTCTCGAGGCATCTGCATTCACGGCGCTGGAGCGACCGCCTGGCCGCCTGGCTAATCGACAGATCGTTGGGGCGGCATCAGCGCACGCCATCGCCGGCCAGCGGAGATGCGACGGGATCCTGAGTGCGACGCGCCGCACAGGAAACGATTCTGTTGATCACGGTGGCGGTCCTCGCGTTGGTCGTCTGGTTCGTCATTGCTGATGCGGAAAGTCGGGAGATCGAATCGCGGCTGGGATTCAGCTTGCCGGTCGAAGCCCAGGAGCTTGGCTCCGATCTGGTTGTTGTTGGAGATCCGTTGCCAGTGACTGTGACGGTGGTCGGTCGCGAGGCAGAGGTCGCGGCGGCGCGCCCTGAACATTTCCGAGCCAGCGTGTCGCTTCGTAATCGGGTGGCGGGGCGACACAGCCTGCCGGTTCGGGTAGAGACGCTCGAGGGCGAGGTGCGTGTCCGCGCGGTGCAACCGGAAACGGCCGTGGTGATCTTGCAGGAGACAGTGGAACGCGAGGTTCCGGTTGTCGTCGAACCATCCAATCCACCTCCGCTCGGATTTCGCGTCGGAACACCTGAAGTGTTTCCCGAGACGGCAGTCGTTTCTGGCATCGCATCGGAAGTTGAAGCGGTGGAATTGGTCGTGGCGCGGCTCGATTTGGGCGGCGCGACGGTCTCGGTCGAGCGAGATGTCACGCTGGAAGCGAGAACTGCGGCCGGCGGCACGGTCACGCAGGTGGTGGTGAATCCACGCTTCGCAGAGGCACGAGTACCGATTGAGCAGGAAGTCTTTCGGCGAAGCGCTTCCATCCTGCCGAACATCAGCGGTACCCCAGCCGAGGGATATCGAGTGCGAACGGTGCGGGCGACTCCTGCGACAGTCGATGTGCTCGTGTCGGTGGAAGGGCTTGGCGATGAGATCAGGGTTCTGACGCAACTGATTGACGTGAGCGGTCGGGAGAGCGATTTCATGACGCAGGCAGAGTTGATGTTTGCCGAGGGCGCTGCCCCAGCTGGCGATTCCGCGACTTCTACGCGCGTATCTGTGGTGATCGAACCGGTGTTTACCTCTGTACAACTACCGATCAGCGTGGAGCTGGTTGGTATCAGCAGTTCGCTCGAGTTGACTTATGCATCTCCGCTGACAGCCCGAGTCACGCTGCGCGGTCCGATGGCCCTACTCTCGGAGCTGGAGGGACCGTTAGGTCCGATCCAGGTGAGTCTCGCTGATTATCCGGCCGGGCGACACCGCATTGATCTCCGCTGGGTTCCTCCACAGGGCATCGAACTGGTGGAACTCGAACCTTCGCAGGTGACCGTCGCCTTGACGTCGATTCCTCAGCCACAGCCATCGGAGCCGGATGAGGAACAAGAGAGTCAGGACGGCCAACCGCTGAGTGAGGAACCGGCCACTTCGGAGGATGGTGAACGTGAGTGATGAACTCGCCGCTGACCTGGCGAGCGAACCGCCCCTGGTTGAGGTGCGCAAGCTGCCCGGCAATGCGCTGCCGACCGTGGCGATTGTCGGTCGACCAAACGTTGGCAAATCCACGCTGTTCAATCGCCTGGTTCGCCGTCGGCAGGCGATTGTGCGCGGCGAGCCAGGCACGACGCGAGATCGCAATTACGCGACCACTGAATGGCGCGGTCAGCAGTTTTCAGTGATCGACACGGGCGGACTGCTTGGTGAACAACTGACCGGCCCGTTCGCTGATTCGGTAGCTGAACAGGTGGAGCAAGCGATATCGGAAGCAGACGCGATTGTCCTGGTGGTGGACGTTCAGGCCGGGCCGTTACCGGCGGATGAGGATGTCGCTGCGCTGTTGCGGGAAGCGGTTCAGCCAGTCACCGTATGCGCAAACAAGGCCGACAACGATGTACTGGCCTCGGAGGCGTCGCAGTTTTTCGGACTTGGACTTGGTGATCCGGTCGCCATCTCCGCGCACCACGGTCGCTGGATTGACGACCTGCTCGATCGGGTCACAGCGGGACTGGCGGTCGCGGAGCCGATGCAGTCGGACGAGGTCGCCTGTCGACTCGCAATTGTCGGTCGACCAAATGTTGGCAAGTCGTCGCTCGTCAACGCGCTGCTGCGTGATGAGCGGATGATCGTCTCAGAAGTGCCGGGGACCACGCGTGACGCCGTAGACACACTGTTGAGTTTCGATGGCGAACGAGTATCACTGGTCGACACTGCCGGTATTCGTCGCCGCGGACGGGTCGCGCCCGGGATCGAGCGCGCCTCGGTCCGACGCGCGGGGGCAGCGGTCCGACGCGCGGATGTCTCGGCGGTGGTAATCGACGCTCATGAAGGGGTGACCTCACAGGATCTGCATGTGTTGGGTATGGCGATGGATGATGGCGCAGGCATCGTGATCGTGATGAATAAATCCGATCTGGTCGACGCTGAGTCGGGCATGCGCAACAGCCGCGAGCGTCAGCTGGCGGGCCGGGCGCGATTTGTCAGCTGGGCGCCGATCGTCTGGGTGTCGGCGTTGACGGGCGCGTCAGTGGACAGCGTGGTCGCGGCGGCGTTGCATGTCGCCGAGGCGCGGCGTCAACGCGTGCCTACTCCGCGACTCAACGCGATGCTGCGCCAGGCGCAAGTGGAGCGCCCGCCGGCGACCTATCGAGGCAAACGGATTCGCTTTTACTACGGGGTCCAGACCGAAGCGGCGCCGCCAACCTTTACGTTTTTCGTCAATTATCCAGACGCCGTGCATTTCTCATACGAACGGTTCCTGCTCGGCCGAATCCGACGCAGCTTTGGTTTCGAGGGTACGCCGCTACGCTGCGTCTTGCGTGGGCGGGAACCTTCAGAATCGAACGACGGAGGCCGACGTCGTGATTGAGGCATGGATCGTCGGTGGCGTGATTGGCTATCTGCTGGGCTCGATTCCAACCGGACTGTGGATCGGCAGGTGGCGAGGCGGCGGCGACATTCGTCAGTCGGGTAGCGGGCGCACTGGAGCGACCAACACCTTCCGCACGCTGGGCCTGCGCTGGTCGGTCACGGTACTGATCCTTGACGCCGTGAAAGGCGCGCTGCCAATTTTGATTGTCATGGCCGTCTGGAACAGTCCGACCGGTGAAGTGATCGGTGGATTGGCCGCAGTGGTCGGACATCAATTTCCGCTGTACGCAGGTTTTCGTGGAGGTCGGGGAGCAGCGACCGCTATGGGCGCAATGATCGCGATTATGCCGATGGGCGCCCTGTTTGCATTGGGCTCAGCCCTGCCCATTCTGCTGGGGATTAAGGTGATGTCGCTGGCAACGCTGACTGGGGCGACCTCCGCAGCGATTGGGATCGCTCTGTTGGCCGCCTATGGCGGCGCGCCGGACGCGTACATCGGGTTTGCCGTAGGTACCTGGGCGCTGGTGGTCGCCGGGCACAAGGACAACGTTGAGCGGATCGCCGCAGGTACTGAGCGGGTGCTGTCGATGCGGAGATCGGCAACGTGAGAGTCATGGTGGTCGGCGCGACATCCTGGGGCTGCACTCTGGCGTCATGCGTCGACCGAGCGAGCAATGACGCGGTCGTTTTGTGTCGGACGGCTGCCGAGGCTGCAGAGCTCTCAGCTGCTCGCGAGCATCGTCGGCTGCTGCCTGGCATACCACTGCCCGACGACTTGACATTTACTCACGATCCGAGTGGTACGCCGCCCGCTGTCGTCATTTGGGCGACCCCCTCGCAACGGTTGCCAGACAACCTGCGCGTTGTTCTGCCCGGATTGACCCCTGGTG
>RKRS01000146.1 GCA_007571275.1 Dehalococcoidia bacterium | reverse complement strand
GTGGACCAACATCCATCGTCCCGACGGCCTGACGCTCGCGCCCGACGGCAACATCTACATCGGCGAGCTCAACGAAATGGGCGGTATGCAGGGCGCGCCGGGGCTCGGGCATCGGGTCAGCATCTACGACCGCTCCGGTAACCGCCTGGCTTTGCTCGGCCACCCCGATGAGGGCGATGAAGCGGGCAAGTTCATCGCGCCACACGGGATCGCAGTGGACAGCAAGGGCGACGTGTACGTCGGCGAGGTCTGCAACACCATCCGTGGCAAAGCGCTCGGCGTCGAGCTGCACAGCCTCAAGAAGCTGGTGCGTGAGTCTTAGTCCGCTGGCGCCGCGCGTTGGAGACGATAGCGAAGGAATAGCTCACCGCTTTGGGCGGGAAGCGCATGGATCAACTCAAGTTGTTTGATGCCTGATCTGGTCGGCGGGCCAGGCCAGGTGAATGCTGCGGTCGAAGCGTCGCCGCCTGCGATTCTTGGCGCGAGCGTGAGGAAGTACTCGTCCACCAGGCCCTGACGGATGAGTTCGCCGTTGAGCGATGCGCCGCCCTCGACCAGCACGCGCCGCGCGCCCAGCTCAGCCTGTATATGACGCAGAGCGACGCTGGCTTCCTCGCCTTCAGGCACGATGAGGACGGGACGGCCGCGCGACTCAAGCTCCTCGCGGACACCATCGGGCGCGGCGCTGGAGAGGTAGACGATTGCCTCGAAGCTGCGATCGGTAAAGAAGCGGCGCTGAGGCGGCAGATTGCCGCTCCTGGTCAGCACCGCAGCGACGGGCGAGGGCGGCAGCCCGCGCTCAAGTCGCCAGTGTTCCAGCGCTGGATCGTTGAGCCGCGCCGAGGTACCGGAAGCGCGGAATGTGGCGGCGCCGTTCATCACGACATCGAAATGGACGCGCAGCTCGCGCATCAGACGCTGGTCGAGCGCCGAGCCAAGCCCACGCTCCGTCCCGTCGACAACAGTCTGACCATCGGCCGACATCACCATGTTGACCACGACGTAGGGGCGGGCCCGTGGCGGATCGGAGAAGCGCAGTTGGGTGTAGTCGATCTCGCTGTGATCCATGAGCTCATGCTAGGTTGCGTGCATGTCTGAGCATGAACAGGACGCGACGTCAGCGGACGACGAGGCGGCGGAACAGCCCGACCGCGATGATCCGATCTCGGCCAATGCGCGATTCACCATCGGCGGCAAACCAGTCGTGCTGGATGACTTCATCGATATCACAACGGGCGACATTGCCAACCGTCCGCTGGTTAAGCCGCAGCCCCAACCGGCGCCGATGCCAAAGCAGGTGATCTGGAACGCTCGCCGTCCGCTCGACGGTTAGCGATCTCCGTAATCCGCTTCCCAGGTGATCTCGATCGAGTCCTTGACGCTCTCATGCGCGGGGCAGCCACCAGCATGGAACTTGACTGCGCGGTCCGCGGCGGCGCGCTGATCCTCAGCGATACCGGGGATGTGGAAGATCACGTGAATCCTGGTGATGTGGATCGTCTGGTTGTCCTCGCCCTCGATCGTGCCCAGCACGTCGGCCTTGTAGGTGTTGGGGTCGAACTCGACCTTGCGCACGGACAACGCCCGCGCCAGAGTGCCGTACATTCAACCGCCGACCGCGGCGACGATGTGATCGAGCGTAGCCGCCATCGGCGGCGCGGACTCGGGTACGCCGTAGTGCTCTTTGAGCTTGCCCTGTACGCCATAGACGATCTGCCCGGGCACGTCGCCCAGGGTCGCGTGGCGCATACCATTCTTGAGTTCGAGCTGGTTGCGTGAGATGTACTCGAAGCGGGACATACGGGACTCCTGACTGATTAGCTGTTGGCGAGCAGCGTGCGCATTCGGTCAACGCCTTCGACGATTTCATCGAGCGAAGCGGCGTAACTGAAGCGCAGGTAGCCCTCGCCCAGGTGACCGAAGCTGGTGCCGGCGATCACGGCGACGCCTGCCTCTTCGAGCAGCCGTTCCTGCAGCGTGCGGGCGTCGATGCCGGTCTCGGAGATGTTGGGGAAAGCGTAGAACGCGCCGCCGGGATCGACGCAGCTGACGCCGGGCACGTCGTTCAGTTCGCGCACGATCACCTGGCGGCGCTCGTCGAACGCCGTCGTCATGATCTCAACGGCTTCCTGCGGGCCGTCGAGCGCCTCGACCGCGGCGTACTGCGTCGCTGCGTTGGGGCAGCTGTAGCTGTTGATCGCGAGTCGCTCGGCAAAGGGGAAGAGATCGGGCGGGAACACGCCGTAGCCCAACCGCCAGCCGGTCATCGCGTAGGTCTTACTCCAGCCGTCGAGCACGATCAGCCGATCGCGCAGCTGCGGGTAGTTGAGCCACGAGACGTGTGAGCGTCCCCCATAGAGAATCCGCGAGTAGATCTCGTCGCTGAGGATGACGACATCCGGCCACTGCTCCAGGCCCTCAACCAGCCGCTCAACCTGCTCGCGGGTGTATACGCCGCCGGTCGGATTGGCCGGACTGTTGAGGATGATCAGACGGGTGCGCTCGTTGATCTGGCCGAGCACCTGGTCGGGATCGAAGGTGAACCCATCGGACTCATGCAGCTCGATCGGCACCGGCGTGGCGCCGGAGAAGCGAATCACGGACTCGTAGATCGGGAATCCGGGGTTGGGGTACATGATCTCTGCGCCAGGCTCGCCCATCAGCAGGGCGGCGAAAAACATGACCGGCTTGGCGCCGGGCGTGATCAGTACGGTTTCCGGGTCAACCTCTGCGCCGTGGCGACGATTGAGATCACGAGCGACGGCGTCTCGGAGCTCGGGGATGCCGGCGCCGGGGGTGTAGCCGTGTTTGCCGTCAGCCAGCGCTTGCGAGCCTGCCTGGACGATGTTGTCGGGCGTGGCGAAGTCAGGTTGGCCAATGCCGAGGTTGATGATTGAGCGTCCCTGGGCCGCCAGTCGGTTGGCGCGCGCCAGGACCTCGAACGCCGTCTCCGTGCCCAGACTCTGGGCGGCTGCGGTCGGAAACACCATGATCAACCTCCGACGTCGGTCTAAACTGACACCCCGTCACGTGCTCATGATACGCAGACCCGGTCACATGTCGACATCACCCGCTGGACCGACCGAGGAAGCAGGCCGTATCACCAACCTCGACGCGCTACGCGGCGTCGCGGTCTTCGGCATTCTGCTCATGAACGCCGTCTCTTACGGACTACCTGAGGCGGCCTATTTCAACATCAGCGTGGCCAACGACACGCCACTGGACTGGATCATCGGCATCTTCGGTGAGGTGTTCATCGATCAGAAGTTCATGGGTGTGTTCTCGCTGCTCTTTGGAGCCGGGATTGTCCTGTTCGCCGATCGGGCGGATGCCAAAGGCAATCGAGGCAGCTGGCTGAGCCTGTGGCGGAACTTGCTGCTGCTCGGCATCGGCTCATTGCATACGTTGTTGTGGGCAGGTGACATCCTGGTTGCCTACGCGATCGCCTCGCCATTCCTGTTGTTGGCGCGGCGACTGTCGGATTGGTCGCTGGTCGCGCTTGGCGCCGGCTTGGTGCTGGCCTCGGCGATCGTGCTCGCCGCGGCACAGGCAGGCATAGACGTGGACGGACGCCAGTTGGGCAACCTCTGGTTGGCAAGCGGCGAGCCAGCCGATGACGTTGGCTCGCTCGTCCTGCTGACCTTCTTCATGCGCGCGTTGGGCGCAATGCTGATCGGCGTCGCGCTCTTCCGTTCCGGCATATTGAGTGGAGAGCGCCCGCGTGAGTACTATCGCCGAATGGCCGCCATCGGACTGGGACTCGGCCTCCCGTTGGCGGCGATCGGCGTCATCGTTGCGGCGTTCGCCGACTTTGAACCGCGCATTGCACTGATCTCGATGATCCCGAACACCGTCGGGACCATTCCGGCAACCTTGGGACTTATGGCGCTGATCATTCTCTGGAACATGCGCTCGGAAACGCGCTGGCATCGCAGAGTGCGAGCAGCAGGACGAATGGCGCTCACGAATTATCTGACGCAGACCATACTGGGCGTCATCGTATTGCAGGTCGCACTGGACAACGTCGAGCTGAACCGAACGGCGATCATCGGTTTCGTTGCAGTCGTGTGGATCCTGCAGCTGTGGTGGTCAGAGGCGTGGCTCTCACGCTTCCGCTACGGGCCGTTCGAGTGGGTCTGGCGCGTTTTGACCTATCGGCGAATGCAGCCGTTACGACGATAGCTGTCACGAATCGGCGGGGACGCCGACGGCGCCTGAGGCCCGCAACGAGGCAATGTCCTCGTCGGAATACCCGTACTGGCTCAGCACGTCGTCGGTATCGCCGTCGAGCATCGGCGACGAACCCTGCGCGGCCGGCGGCGTCGCTGACATGCGGAACACTGGACCAACCATCGTCTCCGGACCAGTCAGAGGATGCTCCAGATCGACCATCAGCTCGAGCGCCTGGACCTGAGGATCGTCGATCATCTCCTCAGGGATGTTGACCTGCGCGGCTGGCGCGCCAGCCGCATCGAGCTTGGCGATCCAGTTATCGGTCGTATCGCCGGCGAACCGTTCCGAGATCAGGGCGCGGATCTGATCGACCACTGCTTCGGAGCCGTCGGCCAGCGGGTTGAAGTCCCCGCTGTCGGTGGGATCATCGGCGGACGCCAGGCCGAGTGCATTGCGCACCTGTTGGCGGTTGGCTGGCGTAACGCAGCCGAGCATGATCGCTCCGTCCGCGGTCTGATACCCGCCGTAGTAGAGCAGGAATGCCCCGCCGATCAGCGAGCGCAGGCCGCCGCGCGCGCCGATCAGCTCGCGGTAGCTACCGCCGCGCTCGCGCACGGCCGCGAGGTTGGCCAACATTGGATCGAGCATGATCGCATCGGAGGCGGGCAAGCGTGAGGAGAATGCATTCTGCAACATCATCGCGGCGGCAAGCAGCGACGTGTCAATCTTCTGACCTTCCCCGGTGCGTTCGCGGTGGAACAGCGCCGCACAGACCGCAATCGAGCTGGCGAATGCCGCGCCAAAGTCCGCCGGCGTGGTCGCCGTGATCAGGTTGGGACCGCCGTGCTCATCGAACTTCTCGTCGCCGGCCATCAGGCCTGAGTAGGCCTGTGCGATGATGTCCGCGCCCGCGCGATGCGCCGACGGGCCACTCGGCCCGTACGCGGTGTTCTCGAGATAGATCAGGTTCGGATTGTGCTGACGCAGTGTCTCATAATCGACCCCAAGTCGCTCGGGCACGCCTGGGCGAGCATTGATCAGGAAGACGTCCATCTCGCCGATCAGTCGGTGCGCGACCGCCTGACCGTCGGGATGCTGCAAATCAAGCACTATGCCGCGTTTGCCTCGATTGAAGACGTGATAGCCCTTGCTCTCGCCGGGTACAAACTGTCCGAGCAACCGCATGCCATCGCCGACACGCGACTCGATCTTAATCACGTCCGCGCCCAGATCCGAGAGCATGACGCCGCACATCGGCCCGGCGATGATTTGGGTGATTTCCAGCACCTTGATTCCGTCAAGCGCGCCTGGCATGGGAGCCTCCTCACACTGGTTCCGTAGGGCTGAGGATACGCAACTACACGCCCGTAGATACGCCAATGGCGCCGGAACTTCTCAAGTCTGCGATCTCCGTTTCGCTGAAGCCGTGTTCGCACAGGATGTCGTCCGTTTCAGCATCCAACGGCGGAGAAGAACGATCCGTGCCGGTCGGTGTGCCTGACATCTCGATCAGGGGACCGACGTGGCGCTCGGGGCCCGTCAGTGGGTGCTCGATATCACGCATGATGTTGATCGCTGCGACCTGGGGATCATCAGCGATTTCCTCTGGCCAATTGACCTTCGAAGCAGGCGCGCCCTCAGCGTCCAGACGTGCGATCCACTCGTCCATCGTCGCAGTCATCAGAATGTTACTGATGCGCTGCTTCAGTTCAGCGACCACGTCATCGGAATCAGGCGAAATGGCGTTGAAGTCATCGCTGTCCGTGGGGTCATCGGTGATCCCCAATGCGCGACGGATCTGTTCACGGTTGCGCGGCGTGAGCGCACCGAGAATGATCGCGCCGTCCTTGACTCGGTAGCCACCGTAGTAGAGGCGAAAGGCCTTGCCCTGACGCGGCAGATCGCGTCGCGTCGCGTTCATTTCGGCGTACGAGCTGCCGTTGGCGCGCATCTCGTTCAGGGTTGCTCGCAGCGGTTCGACGAGAATGGCGTCGGACACTGGCACACGAGAGACCCAGCTTGACTGGAGCGTCAGGCCGGCTGCGAGTAGAGAGGTCGAGATGAACTGTCCCTCGCCGGTCAGATTGCGGTGATAGAGCGCGGCGCAGACACCCATCGCACCGCCGAGCGCGGCCACGTAATCAGCCGGGGCAGTCGCCGTGACATGCTCGGGCGCGCCATCGGGACCAACCTTCATGTCACCCGCAAGCAGTCCCGAGTAGGCCTGCACGACGATGTCGGAACCGGCCCGTTCCGCCGATGGTCCCTCGACGCCAAACCCGGTCGTTTCCAGATAGATCAGGTCAGGCCGATGTTGGCGCAGGCTGTCGTAGTCGATCTGCAGTCTCCTGGTGACGCCCGGACGAGGATTCGTGATGAACACGTCGATATCGCGAATCAGGCGGTGAACAACCGCGCGTCCGCTCTGCGTGGTCAGATCGATTACGAGGCCGCGCTTGCCGCGTGACAGTGAGTGGAACGCTTTGGACTCGTGCGGCGCAAACTGACCGATCCGTCGAGCGCCTTCGCCAGCGGGAGGCTCAAGCTTGATCACTTCCGCTCCAAGATCGGCCAAGGCCGTGCCGCAATACGGTCCCGCGATAATCTGGCAGACCTCGAGCACCTTGATGCCGTGAAGCGGACCGGGCATGTGCATCTCCTTCATCAGCAAGGCTAGGAGAGGGTAGCGCGTAGACTC
>RKRS01000145.1 GCA_007571275.1 Dehalococcoidia bacterium | reverse complement strand
CCCTTGAGCGGCGTGTTCTTGCCCTTCGAGGCCCAGGCCGCTGGCTCGACCCGCCGCACGACATCCGTTGAGAGCAGGACCACGTCGGCCGGCGCGCCAACCTGCAGCGTGCCCAGCCCGCTCAAGTCGCCGCGATCCAGATTCCAGGCGCGTACCGGACCGATTGTCAAGCGCGCAATCGCATCCGATAACGACAGCCGTCCTGCCGCAACCAGTGAGTTGACCACGCCCCAGGCCGATTCCAGCCCGGAGATGCCGAATGCCGCCGCGTCGAACTCGCACTGTTTATCGATCGCCGCGTGCGGCGCGTGATCGGTCGCCACCGCCTCCACGACGCCGGCCGCCAGCGCATCAATGCACGCCTGAACGTCTGCGTCGGTCCGCAGCGGTGGATTGACCTTGGCGTCGGTGTTGTAGAGCAAATCATCGCCGCTGCCAGCGACGGCCTCATCCGTCAGCCAGAGATGGTGCGGCGTCACCTCGGCGGTCACGTGGAGGCCGCGCGCCTGCGCGGCAGCGATAGCTTGCAGAGCAGGCTCGGTCGAGATATGACAGCCGTGAAACTGCGCGCCCGCTGCCTCGGCCAGCGCGATATCGCGCTGCACAATTGACAACTCCGCAGCCGCCGGCTGACCTCGCAATCCCAATCGCGCCGAGACCGCGCCGTCGTGCATCACGCCACCCTGAGCGATGGCGGGGTCCTCGCAGTGTTCAGCCAGCGGAATGCCAAGGTCCGAGAGATATTCAAAGGCGCGTCTCGCCAGCGCCGTGTCGGCAACCGCGTCGCCGTCGTCCGAGAAGGCGACAGCCCCGGCCTCGCGCAGCGCCGCCAATTCCGTCAACTCCTGACCGCGCCGACCTTTACTCACTGCGCCAATCGGCAGCACGCGACAGTCGACGCCTTGCGCACGCTGTAGCACCCCATCAATGATCGCTGCCGAGTCCATCGCTGGATCGGTATTGGGCATTGCGCAGATCGTGGTGAAGCCGCCTCGCGCCGCCGCTCGCGCTCCCGAGGCAATGGTCTCTTTATGCTCCTGGCCCGGCTCTCGCAGATGCGTATGCAAGTCCACAAACCCTGGCGCGACGACGAGGCCGTCCGCCTCCAACACCTGCGCATCATCCGAGACCGACAACTCCGCGCCCAGCTCCACGATCCGTCCATCCGCAATCAGCACGTCCAGACGAGCATCAATGCCCGACGCCGGATCCACCACGCGCCCGCCTCGAATCAGCACACGCTTCATGCGCTACCTCGAATCAGGAGGAACAGGACAGCCATGCGAATCGCCAGCCCAGCCGAGACCTGCGCTTCAATCCGACTCTGCGGACTATGGGCCACATCAACCGCGATCTCGACACCCTCATTCATCGGACCGGGATGCATCACGATTGCGTCGGGTGCAGCCAACTCCATACGTTCCTGCGTCAATTGATAGCGCCGCGCGAACTCTGCGGAAGAGGGCAGTAACTTGCCGCGTAGTCGCTCGTTCTGGATACGCAGCGTCATGACGGCGTCCGCTCCGACGATCGCCTGATCCAAATCCGACTCCACGCGCACCGGGGGCAGCGACAGCGGATGCTCCCGCTCCGCAGCGCCCGACGCCAACGCCGAGGGCAGCAGCGGTCGCGGCGCGACCAGCGTTACCTCCGCACCGAGTGTGGTCAGTGACCACAGATTCGAGCGCGCCACTCGCGAGTGCAGAATGTCGCCAACGATCACCACCTTGCGGCCCGACAGGTCGCCAAATTCCTGCAGCAGGATGTAGGCGTCCAGCAATGCCTGCGTCGGATGTGCGTGCTGGCCATCGCCGGCATTGATCACATGACCGTCAATCGTTCGTGCGGCGAGCCATGGCGCGCCCGACGCGTGATGCCGCATCACGACCGCATCAGCGCCAACCGCCGACAGCGTGTTCAGCGTCTCCACCAGCGACTCACCCTTCTCCACCGATGAGCCTGAACCAGAGACGTTGATCACGTCCGCACCGAGAATCTTGCCGGCCAGCTCGAAGGAGGAACGCGTGCGCGTTGAGGCTTCGTAGAAGAGATTGAAAATCGTTACACCGCGCAGCGCCGGTGTCCGCGCGACCGAGCGATCGAGTACCTCAGCCATCGCGCTTGCCGTCGACAACACACGCAGGATCTCATCCTTGGAGAATGTATCGACGTCCAGCAGATGTTGTCGGTTCCAGTCGGTGACCGGCTCATCGAGCGGGGTTCGCGACAACGAGGCGGCGTGTCTCTCCTTGCCCGACGCAGTCTGTGCGGTTTTCGGTTGGGTGATCTGATCGGCGACGTGTTCAGCAACCACGAGACACCCGTTCCTCGTAGATACCGACGAGATCCTCACCGTCCGCTTCGAGCAGCGATACCCGCACATCATCGCCGCGTCGCGTGGGAATGTTCTTGCCCACGTAATCGGCTCGGATGGGCAATTCGCGGTGACCACGATCGACCAGGACGGCCAGCTCGATCACGGCCGGTCGTCCGTAGTGAATCAACGCATCCAGCGCCGCGCGAATGGACCGACCGGTAAAGAGCACATCGTCCACGAGCACAATCACCGCGCCGTCGATGTCCTCGGGAATGCGCGAGGGCTGCATCCGTGCGTGCGGACGCTGCGCCAGGTCGTCGCGGTACAGGGAAATGTCAATCGCTCCGACCGCAATCCGCCGCCCGTCGATTCGCTCAATCCGGAGCGCCAGGCGCTCGGCCAGCGGCACCCCGCGCGTCCGCATCCCGACCAGCATCAGCCGCTCGGGATCGGGGTGGCGCTCCACGATTTCATGAGCAACCCGGGTGACGGCCCGCTCCATCGCTGCCGCGTCCATCGAGGTCAGCATGGAGCCATGTTCCGAGACAAAACAACCAGCGACGAGCGCTGGTCGTGCGGCTGGCACAGGGACAGGACGCGAGTCGGCAGAGGCTTCAGATACATCTCGTTGACCTTCCCGGCCTCACGGGACCGGATTAAAGTCCAACTGCGCTTCGAGCGAGCTTACAGCGCGAGGATCGACGCTACTGTCTCACGCGATACGATCCCCACACACTCCACCGATTGCTGTGGAACGTGGATACTCAGACTGGTTCGTCGGCGCGGCGCTGCATGTCGGGCGGCAGCAGATTGGGGATGCCGTCCTCGATCGGATAGCGGAAGTTGATTCGCTCGGAGACCAAGGCTCCCTCGATCACATCGCCATGCTCGTCTTCACGCACGACTTCGAGCCTGAGCGGATCTCGCGTCACCGGACAGACCAGCTGCTCGACCAGTTCACGTTTCATCGGCCACCACACGTTCACATCTACTGCGCATACTGAGCGCTGCGGGCATACTGCAATACTGTACGTCAACCCGAAACGATCTCGACCAGACAACCAAGAGAACGGAGCAGACAGCCATGGCCGAAGTCAAGTCGCCGATGGCCGGCACCATTTTCGAGCTGATCGCCGCCGTCGGCGATGCCGTTGAGGAAGGAGATGAACTGGTCATCCTCGAGTCGATGAAGATGGAAATTCCGGTGGAAGCGCCGGGCGACGGCACGGTTACGGAAATTCACATCGAACAGGGCGACCAGGTCCAGGAAGGCGACGTGCTGGTCACGTTGAGCGATTAGCCCCTCAGAACCCATCATGTTCCAACGCGTTCTGATCGCCAATCGCGGCGAAATTGCCGCTCGCGTCTCACGCACCTGCCGACGACTCGGTATCGAGTCCCACGCCGTCTATTCCGTCGCCGACGCCGACGCGCTGCATGTCCGCGAAGCTGATGGCGCCACGCACATCGGCGCGGCGCCGGTCGCGGAGTCCTACATCAACGTTGACGCAGTGCTCGACGCCGCAGTACACGCGGGTTGTGACGCCGTACATCCGGGCTACGGCCTGCTCTCCGAGAACGGCCACTTCGCCCAGGCCTGCGCCGAACGCGGAATCACCTTCATCGGCCCCGACGCCGCGCACATGGAGCTGATGGGCAACAAGAACCAGGCTCGCGCGACCATGCGCGAGCTCGGCATGCCCGTGATTCCCGGCTCACCCGCGACCGTCGCGGACGAGGACGCAGAGTCGGTGGCTGAGGCAGTGGGCTATCCGCTACTGATCAAGGCGTCATACGGCGGTGGCGGGATCGGCATGGCGGCAGTCAAGCGGCCGAACCAGTTTGCTCGCGCTCTGCGACGCGCGCGCTCGTCGGCGCTGCGCGCCTTCGGCTCTGATGAGGTGTACCTCGAGCGATTGCTTGTCGAGCCGCACCACATCGAGCTACAGGTCTTCGGCGACGGCGCGGGTCAGGCTGTCATCCTCGGTGACCGTGAGTGCAGCGTCCAGCGTCGGCACCAAAAGGTGATTGAAGAAGCGCCCGCTCCCGCCCCACATCTGACCGACGAACTGCGCGAGCGTCTGTACCACCAGGTGCGGCAGGCGGTCGCTCGCCTGAATTACCGCAACGCCGGCACGGTCGAGTGCCTGCTCGACGCCTCCGGTGAGATCTTTTTCCTCGAAATGAACACCCGACTCCAGGTCGAACATCCGGTGACCGAAATGGTGACCGGGCTCGATCTGGTTGAATGGCAGTTGCGGATCGCCAATGGCGAACCGTTGTCGGAGATGCCCGGATTCGGCGACCCGCCGCCGATTACGGGTCACGCGATCGAGACCCGTATCTACGCCGAGGATCCAGAGACGCTGTTACCCAGCCCTGGCTCGATCGACGTGCTCGAAGTTCCTGATGAGCCCTGGCTTCGACTCGATGCCGGCGTTGCTTCAGGCGACGAGGTCTCGCATTTCTACGACCCGTTGATGGCCAAACTGATCGTCCATGGCGACGACCGTCCACAAGCGCTCGACCGACTGCGTAACGCGCTCGACCACTCACGCATTGAGGGACTCAAGCACAACATTCCGTTCCTGCAGCGAGTACTCGATTCCCAGCCATTCATCGACGGCAACTATGACGTCACCCTGACCGACGCGCTGCTCAAGTCGTAGCGCCGTGACAGGCTCGCGTCTGGAGAGCGAAGGAAACTATGAAATTCGGCATGTTCAATATGGGTACCGGCGTCTCCGATCCGTCTGCGCTGCGAACCATCGCCGAAGCGGCTGAGTCATCTGGCCTGGAATCGCTCTGGTGCGGCGAGCATGTCGTGCTGCCGAGCCCGCGCGTCGCGCCGTCACCCGCCGATCCGCAGCACCACTTTCTTCACCCCTCCGTCGTACTGACCTACCTGGCGGCCTGCACCCAGACCATCAAGCTTGGTACGGGCATCGTCCTCATCGCCCAGCGCAACCCGCTGATCCTGGCCAAGGAATTCGCTTCTGCCGACGTGCTCTCCAACGGTCGCATCATCCTTGGCATCGGATCTGGCTACCTGCAAGCGGAGTTCGACGCCATCGGCGCGCCCTTCCGCGAGCGCGGTCGTCGCACGGACGAAGCGATCGACGTCATGCGAGCTTTGTGGAACGAGGAGCGCCCCAGTTTCGAGGGCGCATTCTGGCAATTCAGCGGAATCGACGCGCATCCCAGACCGACCACGCCCGGCGGGGTCCCGATTCACATCGGCGGACACTCTGAGGCGGCGCTCAGGAGAGCGGCGCAACGAGGTCAGGGCTGGTACGGCTGGATGCAGGACCCAGAACAGACCGCCGATTATGTTCGTCGCCTCAGTGAACTGTCCGAGCGACATGAACGACCCGCCGAGCTCGGTGACCTGGAAATCACCATCACCCCGCCGGCTCGCCTGACCAGCGAAGCAGTCGAGCAGTACGCCGCGGCCGGCGCGCATCGCCTCGTCTCACTCGCAGCGCCCAGCGAGCGCAGCATGCTCCACGCCGTCGATCATCTGGCGTCGCTAGCTGACTGAGCTGTAGCAGACGCGGGATCAGGCATCCAGATAGGACAACGCGCTCTGTACCACCCGCTCCACGTCCGACCACGTGTACCACGGGGGACTGTCGCCGATCTCCGACCAGATGCGATGGATGACGGCCAGCTTGTACATCTGATGCAGCATCCAGTAGCGCAGATCGCGAGCGGGTCGGCCCGAGCGTTGGAACGCCGGCGCCGAGAGCGGATGCGTCTCGGGTGACGCGTCAAGACCCTTGAGCGACGCCAGCGCAGTGATCAGTCCCCAGTCCGAGAGCGGGTCGCCCAGGTGCGCCTGTTCCCAGTCAACGACGCCCGCGATCTTGCCGTGTTCGCCGACGAGATAGTTGAACACATTGATGTCGCCGTGGCACAGGCGCGGCTCAGGGCTGTCCGGCAGACGCTCGCGCAACACGGCGGCCATGCCCATGATCTGCGGGTCAGTATCACAGCCAAAAGCGACTGATCGCGCGTGGACGGCATCGAGATCACGCAGCGCCGCCTCAACGCCAGCGTCCGGCGGATTGAGGAACGCCAGACCGAGCGCCCGCCAATCGAGTGCATGAATGGTCTCGACCATCGAGCGGTAGTTGTCCGTGACCGCGCTCGTCATTGGCGCCATGCCCATATGCGGATAGTCGAGCCACTCGAGCACGATGAACGACGACTGCAGCACGGAACGCTCTGTCGCGACGCCAAGCACCTTCGGTACCGGCACGGTTGACGATTCCAGGCAGGCGATCACACGCGCCTCGCGGCGGACATCATATGGCTGGAAGATGCCCTGATCGCGCTCCAGACGCAACACGACCGGCGCGGCTCCGACGCGGTCGATTCGCCAGGTCAGGTTGGAGACTCCGCCGTCGAGCCGCTCCGCTGAGACCGCCCGTCCATCAAGGCCGCACTCGGCCAGCGCGTCGCTGGCGAGCGCTGGCGTTAGCTCGATATCCATCGATTCAGCCCGTCTGAGAGATCGAGTAGGTCACTCGCGCCTTGGCGATCAGCTTGCCCTGGTCGCTGAGGAGATCGACGTCGCCGACCGCCAGGGCACGGCCTTTCTTGATCACATTGGACTCCACGCGCACTTTCGAGCCGATCGCGGGACGCAGGTAGGAGATGTTGAGCTCCGATGTGCCCTGCATCTGTTCGCCGACGCGGCAGGTCGACAACACCGCGGCCACGACCCCGATATCAGCCAGCGAGGCCAACACGCCGCCGTGGACGCCGCCGCGCGCGCCTCCCGCCGTGTGCCGCGTAATCGGCATTTCCAGCACCGTCCGACCGCGCGAGATTTCCGTGAACTGCTCGCCGAACAGCGAGTTCGTTCCGTAGCGAGCTTCAATCTCGGGCAGAGGGACCAGATATTGAATGTCGTCGGACATACGGCGAAACCGGGCTACAGGACAGGCGGAGTTAGCCCTGGCGCTGTTTGTTGCGTGGGTTCTTCTTGTTGATGATGTAGACGCGTCCCTTGCGACGAACGATTTGGTCGTCGCGTGAGCGTTTCTTGACCGAGGCTCTGACCTTCATGGGGACTCCGATTACTGATCCTGCACGGGATCGTACCACGCGCCCAGCCCTGGCAGCCCTGACCTGTTGGCTACAGACGAGTCAAGGAGTTATCGCTATCCTCAACGCGATGATTCGCGGAAGCTGCAACTGCGTATGCCCTTGAGCAACGCTCTGACTCCCAACCGGTCCTCTCAATCAGCTGGACAGCTGCTCGAGCGACATGAAGATGTCGCCGCGCTCGCCGACCGCATTCGCGCTGAGGGGGTGATGGGGCTCGATACCGAATTCGTCTCCGAGCGAACCTACCAACCCACACTCGCGTTACTGCAGGTTGCCACACGCAACGAGATCTTCCTGATCGACCCGCTCGCCGATCACATTCAGAAAGCGCCCGACCAACCGATCTGGGACCTGATGGCCGACCCATCGGTGCGCACCGTCGTCCATGCGCACGACCAGGAAGCGCAGTTTTGCCTGCAGCGCACCGGCCAACCGCCGGGCGACCTGTTCGACGTACAGCTCGCAGCTGCGTTCAGTGGTCACTACTACCCCATCGCCTACGACAAGCTCGTTGGACGAGAGCTGTCTCGCAGCGTGGGGCCATCACAGTCACGGACCAACTGGCTACAGCGGCCGCTGACCAAGGCTCAGCAGCGTTACGCTGCCGATGATGTCCGCTGGTTGATCCTCTTGCACGACCGATTCCTGGAGCGTCTGTCTGACGATCCACAGCAGCGGCGGTTCCGCTGGTTACGTGAAGAGACGTCGAACCGACTGCATCGGCTCAGCCGCCGCGAGACCGATCGTTGGCGACGCCTGTCCGGCGCCAACAGGCTCTCTCCGCGCTCACTGGCCGCATTGCGAGAGCTGTCCGCCTGGCGTGAGCGCGTTGCCCGACGGCGCGACATCCCCTTCCGTCGCATCGCCTCCGATGAGCTGCTGATTGCGCTGGCCGCGTCGCGACCCAAATCACAGGCCGAGCTTTCCAGCGTGCGGGGAATCGGACAGCTGAAACAGTCGTACTTCAGCGATGTGCTCAAGGCAGTCGACACGGCGCTGTCCTTCTCGGAGGGAGAACTCCCGATCCGCGCGACGCGGCACCACGGCGGCAAGCCATCGCGCATGGTGGTGTTGTTCCTCGAGTCCGTGCTCGCGGCCGCCTGCGCCGAACATGAGATTGACGCTGATCTCGTCGGGAGCAGTTCGCAACTCCGCGCGCTCGTCAGCTGGAACGAAAACGGTCGTCCCTCCGAGCAAACGCCAGCTCTGCTCGAGGGCTGGCGAAGGGACGTCTGCGCCAAGCCACTGCTCGAGGCGTTGGAAGGCCGAGTCAGCCTGAGAATCAGCGATCCGCTTTCGGCCAATCCACTCGCCGTTGGAGGCCTGCCGACGACGACCTGAGTGCGTCGCCTGAGTCAAATTCGGGGATGACCGATTCACCGATCCTCGCTAAGATGACTGAGGCGATGCCCGGTAGCTCAATTGGTAGAGCGGGCGGCTGTTAACCGCTAGGTTGCGGGTTCAAGTCCTGCCCGGGCAGCCATTCCGACTGCACGTCTCGCTCTCATACCGACCAGTCAGCAGCGCCTGCTGATTCGCTGGAGGCGATGGTGGGCGCTCGTTGGGTTCCTGCTTACGCAGGAATGACGGACAGGGGCACAGGAACGACGGGGGGGGGGATGCGGGAATGACAGTGGAGCGTAGGGGTGGATGCGAAGTGCAGGAGTGACGGAGAGGGATCTGGCTGCCGAGCCAGGATTCGAACCTGAACTGAGGGATCCAAAGTCCCTAGTGCTACCGTTACACCACTCGGCAGTGGGTCAGAAAGGGGCTGGTACCGAGGGCCGGACTCGAACCGGCACGGGCTTGCGGCCCAATGGTTTTTGAGACCATCGCGTCTACCATTCCGCCACCTCGGCGCCAGTCTCAGCGTATCAGCTGGTCAAGCCGCCCCCTTGCGCAGACCAAACAGACCATAGAGCTCGTCAACATTGTTCACTTGCTTCGCCAATCCTGCGACGCTCAAGTCATCGACGGTGCGAGCGAACAACTCGCGCTTGGTCGCCAGCAGCGTCTGAATACGCTCCTCGATCGTGTTCACGCTCACCAACGTCGTCTCGAACACCGTCTTGGACTGCCCAAGTCGATGCGCCCGAGCGGTGGCCTGGCTTTGCACAGCCGGATTCCACCACGAATCGAAGTGAATCACGCGATTGGCGGTCTGCAGGTTGAGTCCAAGTCCGCCGGCGTGCACCTGCAGAATCATGACCTGATGCTGATTCCCGGCCCGAAACGCGCGTACCGCGACATCACGTTGGTGGCCGCTCATACCTCCGTAGTACTTCAGTGGGTCAAACTTCGACAAGCCCTGCTCAATCAGATTGAGCGTCTCAACGTACTGGGAAAACACCAACACCTGGTCGCCCTCTGCGCGCGCCGACTCCGCGTACTCGCAGAGCCAGTCCAATTTGGCGCTCTGCCCGTGCGCCGCATTGCAAATTTGCTTGAGCCGCGTGATTAAGGTCAGGACGTTTGTGATCGATCTGGGCTTGTTGGCAAGTTCACTCACGCCTTCTTTCTCAGCGCGGTAGTAGGCTTGGCGCTGTTCTGGCGTCAGAGCAATGCTTTCGATATGGCTGAAGAGATCGGGCAAGTCGTCCAGGACGTCTTCTTTCTTCCGTCGCAGCATGTGACTATCAAGGTGCTGGCGTAGTGCCGAGCTGCTGTAGATGATGAGCGGCACGCGCTGATCCAGATAGTTCAGTATCGCCGCGGGCTCCTGGACATTGTTCTCCAACGGCGTACCCGTCAGTCCCCAGCGACGATGGGTAGGCAGCGATTTCATCATTTGGTGAGTCTTGGTCGCAGGGTTCTTAATCTTCTGAACCTCGTCGGCGATCACCAGGTCCATCTCCGGTATCAGGGTCCTGACAGCGGAGCCCTTGGCATCATTGAGCAGGGACTGGTATGTGATGATTCCGACGTCAATCTCTCCGCGATGAAGCTCACCCCACAGCTGCTGGCGAGTTCGACGATCTCCCTGGATCGGCTCCGCCACGAGATCAGGCGCCCACTCCACAAAATGCTGGCGCCATGACGTGATGACTGACTTCGAGGCCACGACCAGCGCCCGGTTCAGCTCGCCCATGCGCGCCAGCAGACGCATCGCGACGATCGACTGAACCGTCTTGCCCAACCCCATATCGTCCGCCAACAGCGCGCCGGGCGTGGTCCTCAGCAGGAACTTCACTCCTTCGGCCTGGAACTCGTATAAGGCGTGAGGCAGCTGCAACCCACCAAATGAGCGCTGACCTCGCGCCATCGGCGGCAAGAGCGCTCCGAACATGGACCGCAGCAGCAGATCCTTCTCAGCCTTACGACCCATGTTCCGCTTCCGGCCCGAGGTACCGCTCCGTTGGCCGTTGCGCCATCCTCCGGCGGCTGTCTGTTGCTGCCAGTCGCGGGCGATGAGACGTGGCCGAGATTGACTGTCGCGCGATCGACTGGCGGCTGTCTGTTGCTGCTTCAGGAATGTGGCGCCAAACACTTGCGGGACAGGCAGTGCCAGTCCGGGTAGGCTGTGCGCTGTTACGAGCTGTATCGCATTGATGGCGTTGAGGCGAGGCTCGGGCAATAGCAGTCCGAACGCGCTTTTCATCGCTGTCGGGTCAGGAGGTACCTGCGAAACGCGGCTGGCATTCGTGGGATCAAGACGAATGAAATGGTCAGTGTGTATATCGGGTGCTTCAGGCGGAGAGAGGGCGACACGTTTTACCCGAGCCGGGCGCGGCGGCGGCGTTGCCCGCCGCAGCAACCGAGTGAATAGCCCGGCGCCGGTCTCAGACGGACTGGTCATCGTTCTCGGACAACAGGTTCATGACGCCTTCAAGCCGCTCGAACACGCCAAGTGGTTCGAACGACCGCTGCGCGATCGCAATTTCCTCGATCGCGGCCTTGACCACTCGCTGGTCGGTGGATGTCGGATGCACAATCGCCAACTGAGCCTGATCAGCCACAGGAGTGGTCGTCGCCACGGAAAACTCTCCAGTGATCTCGCTCGGCAAATGCTCCGCCTCGGTCATGAACATGAGCGGGTACGACGATGCAGCATCAAGGCAGCGCAGATGATTCACGAACACGAAGTCGGTGTGTGTATCTAGCGCCGCGAGCAGCGGCGTGCTGACCAGATCGCAGATCGCGTGACGCTGTAGCGTTTCACCATACGCCCGACGCTGAAGCACGCTAGCGCGAATGCTCTCGGCAACATGAATCTCTAGAGGAACACCGCGCAGATCGGTCACCATTACCCCACCACACAGCCCGGCCTGCCCTGTCGCTGATCCGTAGACGCCCAGAAACGCGAACCTGGTTTCCATCAATTCTGATCCCTCTCGTGGGCGGCGGCAGTCCTGCTGCTCAACGGTCGGAAGCGGACAAGGCGGATGCGACGATTGTCCGACTCGGCGACGGTCCAGCGGTAGCCGTATAGGTCAAGCGATTCGTTCGCTCCCGGGATTCGTCGGAAGCGCTGCAACAGCATACCGGCGACGGTCTCCGCCTCTTCTTTGGAAAAGTCGATGTCCAGCTCCGCGCCCAAGTCCGTCAAGCCGCGGCGACCATCGACGAATTGCTCGCCAGCGATCCGCACCGGTACCGGCTCCGAACCCGTGCGCGTCTCGCTACGGATGTTGCCCACAACCAACTCAAGAATGTCCTCCAGGGTGACCAGACCGGTCGTCGCGCCGAACTCGTCAATCAGCAGCATCAGGTGGTGACCGGTCGTCTGCATCTCACTGAGGACACGCTGGACTGAGGCGCGCTCTGACTCTACGGGGGCGTCGCGCATCACATCACGCACGCGTCGCTCGCGATTGCCCTTGCCCAGCTCCGCCAATACGTCGGAGCCGTGCAGGTAGCCGATGTAGTCGTCGGCCGATCCATAGCGAACGGGCAAGCGCAGGAATCCAGCCTCGCCAAACACGCGGCCGGCCTCTTCGAGCGTGGTGGATGAGTCGATCGCCGCGATCTGCAGACGGCCCGTCATGATCCGACGCACCTGGGTCTCGCCCAGCCGAAGCGCGCCCAGTAATATCGAGGTGTCAGATCCAGCGATCTCACCCTCGTCCCGCGCCTGGACAATCGCGGTGCGCAACTCGCCCAGCGATAACGCGGAACCAGCCTCTTCCTGCCCGCCGACCACACGCAGCCAGAGTCGCGAAATCCAGTCCAGCGCGGTCACAAACGGGGCGGAACTCCGCGCCCACCACATCAGTGGGAGTGAATAGATGCGGGCCACGGTCAGGTTGTGATGCAGCGCCACGGATTTGGGGCCGATCTCGCCGAAGATCACCAACAACACGGTGACCGATACCGTCGCGACGATGATGCTCAGTCCACCTCCGCCTCCGACCAACCGCTCAGCGATCGAAGCGCCTACGGCAGCCGCAGCTGTGTTGACGAGGTTGTTGCCGAGCAGAATCGAGGCGAGCAGGCGGCGCGGTTCGCTGAGTAGTCGCGCGGCGCGCTCGGCTCCGGGCAGGCGACGCCGCCGCTCATGCTCCAGGCGCACGCTTTCGATTGACAGGTACGACGTTTCAGCGCTGGAAAAAAATGCCGACAGCGTCAACAACACCGCCAGCAGCACAAAATACTCAATCACTGATCGACTCCCGGTCCTGTTCGTCGCACAACGAACAGAAGCTGACCAACCTTACGCTACCCTGCGAATATGGTTGCACCGACAGAAACACTCAGCATCGCCAATGCCGCCGACGTCCTCGCCGTCGACCCCGAGGCGCTACTCAATGAAATCCGCAATGCTGCAGCGGCCGCCGAGCGACCCTCGGCGCGCGATTGAACGCTGCCCGGACCGGCGCTCAGTGTGAGCGTCTTCATTGGTGGCAGGCTCGTGGTGTGTGAGCGGGACGTGCCCGGCTCAGACGATTGGCGCATTCGCCTGCCATGAAGGCGAAGTACCGCAGCGTCATTTTTGATCTGGACGGTACGCTGGCGGACACCGAGCCGCTGGTCATCGGTTGCATGCTGGAAACGATCAACGCGCACGGCCACCTGGTCGATGAAACGCTGTTGCTCAAGTACATTGGCCCACCACTGCCGGTGATGCTCGACAACATGCTGGGGCTCACCGCTGCCCAGGCCCAGCCGATCTACCTGGACTATCTCCGCCGCTACGAAGAGACCTACATGCCGCGCACGCGTCCACTAACGGGCGCTGAGTCGCTGCTTGACGCTCTGGTGGAGGCGGATGTCCCCTTGGCCGTTGTGACCAACAAGCGAGAAGACGCCGGCCGAAAAACGGTCGAGTTGCTCGGCTGGACCGAGCGCTTCAAAACGATCATCGGCGCTGATACCGCCAGCGATCCGAAACCTCACCCGGCCCCGCTGTGGCATGCGCTTGACATCCTCAACGGCCAGCCGCAGACAGCCGCCATGATCGGCGACACCGAGTCGGACATGGGCGCTGGGCGAAACGCCGGTTTCGCCGGCGTGATCGGGATTGTCGGCGTCCGAGACGCCGAGTTTCTGATCAGCCAGGGCGCGACCGATGTAGCGGATGGACTGCCTGGCGTCCAACGTCTCCTCTTTGAGGGCTAAACCCGCCGAGACACAACGCGGTCAGTTGCGCAGTGGCGCCTGCTACTGGTTGAATACCGGTTCACGCTTCTCGAGGAACGCCGTCACCGCCTCGCTGTGCGAGGGTAGTCGGCGCGATTCACGGTCGCGTGCGCCCTCGCGTTCCATCACCCGATCCAGGTTTGGCTCAGTCACGTTATCGCTGAGCAGCGTCTTGATCTTGCGCACGACCGCCGTCGGATTATTGGCCAGCTCTTCAGCCTTGGCCATGGCGGTGTCGAACAGTGCTTCTTTCGGCACCACGGCCGAGACCAAACCGATGCGATACGCCTCGTCAGCCGGCACCATGCGTCCGGAGAGGCAGATATCAGTCGCGTGACCAAGACCAACCAATTGCGCTAGCAGTCGTGTCGAGCCCAGCTCTGGAACCAGCCCGACCTTGACGAAACGGATTGACAGTCGGGCGCCCTCGGCCGCGTAGCGAACGTCGCAGGGCAACGCCATGGTCAAGCCGACCCCAACCGCGTAGCCATGGATGGCGGCGATCACCGGTTTCGACTCGCGAATCAGGCTGGTCCAGTTCACACGCATGCCCGAACCCTGACCACGCGCCTGTGGATCGTCAGCTAGGCGTCGGTTGAAGCCTTGCAGGTCGGCGCCGGCGCAGAAGGCGCGACCTTCGCCGGTGATCAGGATCGCGCCGATTCCCTCGTCGTCGTTCCAGGCCTGAATCTGTTCGGTCATCTCCGAGGCCATGACATCGGTCCAGGCGTTCAGCTTCTCCGGCCGGTTGAGTCGGATCACGCCGACGCGGCCCTGAGTCTCGGTCAAGATCTGTTCGTACGCCATCTCATATCCCTGTCGTTGTGCTGTCGGTTTCTGTGTTGCAATGGGCCAAGTCTATATGTCGCAAGGAACTCGGCTGACGTGGAGCATTGAGGTCAGGACGACTTCCCTAGCCTCTAGACATGGGTCACAAGCGGATCGTGGAGCTTCGCGACGCCACCGGCCACGATCCAGGGCGCGGTTGCGTTCACCGACATCGTCAGCTTCACGGAATTCACCGCCGTCGAAGGCGACGAGGCGGCAAACGAACTGTTACCCAACGATTCGAGAGTGGTCACAGAGCTGGGCGACGGCATGATGCTCTGGTTCAGCGACGCGCAGGCCGCTGTCGACACCTGCCTGTCCATGCTCAGCCGTTTTGACGCCCATTCGATGAGCACCCTGCAGCCGCTTTGGGTGCGGATCGGGCTGCACTGGGGTCGGCAGACCAGACGCCGCAATGATCTGATCGGTCACGACGTCAACCTGGCGGCCCGGATCTTGGATCAGGCGGGACCGTCGGAATTGTTGCTCTCGGAAGACACGATCGCACAGCTCGAGCCGGGCAACTACCAGCTGGATGAAATCGGGCCGGTCGTGATGAAGGGCATCCCAGATCCAGTCCGACTCTTCCGCGCGGTTTCCATCTAGTTTCACCCAGCGGCGTCGCGACGGTTGACACCCTACCCTGCGGTTGTGAACCAGCCAGCGAGCCTCAACGGAGTCGATCAACGGCATCGTTGGCGGCGCAACGTCCGCCTCTATCCACTGTTCTACTTCTTTCACGATCTGCAGTTCTGGCTGCCGATCTGGACGGTATTTCTGCTCGATGGCGTAGGGCTGTCCTGGGCTGAGATCGGGGCCGTCGGTCCGGCCTTCTACGTAATCACTTCGTTCGGTCAGGCGCCGGCCGGAGCGCTTGCGGACCGCTTCGGCCGCGTTCGTGTGATGCGGGCGTCGTTGATGATCTACATCATCTTCATCATCTGGTTCGCACTCTCAGGTTCGTTCTGGCAAGCCGCTGTCGCCTGGTCGCTGTGGGGCCTGGCGATGGTCACGCTGACTGGCACCGACAGCGCCTTCCTGTATGACTCACTACAGGCGCTCGGTCGTGCTCGAGACTTTGAACGGTTCGCCGGGCGGGTGTTCGCGGTGCGTGCGGTCGCCATGGTGCTCGCCACATTCGGTGGCGGCGTGATCGCCGAAGTCATCGGGCTACAGGGAACGGTGATCAGCGGAGCGGTCGGCGTCGGCGTGGCGCTCCTGCTCTCGCTTGGCTTCCGCGAACCTCCTCATCAGGAGCGCGTTCGCGGCGAGAGCGCGCCCGCTTATCTCGACCTGATGAAGCAAACGCTCAGACTCGCCGGGCGCACTCCCACGGTTCGCTATTCGCTGATATTCAGCGCGCTGCTGATCGCCGCGATGGTACCTGAGTTCTATCTGCTTCAGGAATTTCTCCAGGGACAGGAGGTCGAGGTCGGCTGGGTCTTCACCGCGCTCCAGGCGCCGGCTCGCATCGCCACGGTCATTGCCGCATTTCTCGCGTTCTGGCTGGTGATTCGCTTCGGCGCCGTCCGAACGCTGGCTTCGCTTCCCTTCTGGGTGGTGTTGGTCTACGTCGGCATTGGCCTGATCGACCATCTGGGCGCGATCGGTTTCTTCATCATCCTCGGCCTTGCGCGCGGGGCGCAGATGCCGCTCATGGAGGGCTACCTGAATCGGCGCGTTCCCTCGAATCTGCGCGCGACGGCGCTGTCGCTCAATCACATGGGCTGGGCGTTGATCATGCTGCCCTTCTTGCCGGTCTTTGGCTGGGTTGTTGGTACATATCCATTGTCCTTCGTGTTCCTCGGCCTGGCCGCGTTCTATGGCCCGCTCTTGCTGATCGTCATGATCCTCTGGGTGCGGGCCGACCGGCAGGAACGCGGACAGCTCAGGCTCGCGTCTGCCGTTCCGCAGCTGCTGAGAGAAACGCTCTGGAAACCACAGCGACGCGCGGTACCTACTCGGCGAGCTGATGAATTTGACTGACGACTGAAAGGAACCACCGATGCCTGATCGACTCGCTGGCAAATCCGCCATCATCACTGGCGCCGGCTCGCGCGCCGAAGGAATTGGCAATGGACGCGCCACGGCCATTCTCTTCGCCCGCGAGGGCGCAGACCTGTTGCTCGTCGACCGCGACGAGGCTGCCGTCCAGGCCACCCTGGACATGATTCGCGCAGAGGGACACGCCGCCGCCTTCGCCGTCGCGGATGTCACTTCGACCGAGGACTGCGCTCGCATCGTGGCCGACGCGGTCAGTCGCTACGGCAAGCTGGACATTCTGCACAACAACGTCGGCATCGGCGGGCGTGGCACGGTGGAGCAGATTTCCGAAGCGGAGTGGGATCATGTCCAGCGGGTCAACGTGACCTCGATGATGCTGACCTGCAAGCACGCCATCCCCGCTCTGCGCGAGAACGGCGGCGGCGCAATCACCAACGTCTCATCAATCGCCGCCCTGCGACCGCGTGGACTCACCGCCTACAGCGTCAGCAAGGCCGCCGTCGCGACGCTGACGCAGGCGCTCGCCGTGGACCATGGGCGCGACAGGATCCGTGCGAACTGCATCATGCCAGGACCGGTCTACACGCCGATGGTATACGCGGCCGGGATGTCGGACGAACTGCGCGAGCGTCGCAAGAACGCCAGCCTGCTCAGGCAGGAGGGCGAGCCGTGGGACATCGGCTGGGCAGCCGTGTTCCTCGCCAGCGACGAGGCCAAATACATCACGGGCGTGATCCTGCCGGTCGACGGCGGCATCACCGTACGCGGGCCAGACCGCTAACTACTCGCGCTCAGCGCTCGTCGGTAGCTCATAGACGGCTGCCGAGCCAGCGTCCTCGCCAGCCTCAGTGTCGGCGAGCCAGGCGCCCACGACGGCGGTCGTTCCGTCGATCTCGGTAACCCAACCGAACTCCGCCCGCTCACCAGCGGCGACCGCGTCAACCGGGCCCAGCACGCCGACCTCCAGCCATTCGTCGTTCACCAGTTCAAAGGCGTATGCCGCGCCGCTGCGATATGTGCCCGATTCGGGATGCGCGCGGTGCGGAGCGCCGACCACCATACGCTCGCCCTGGATATCCAGGGAATAGCCGAACCAGTCACCCGGTTGCATATCCGACGTTCCTAACTTGGTATGCAGCGCCCAGATATTGCCGAGCTTCCAGACATATGTAGCGCCACCGCTCCAGTACGGATCGTCGTGGTCGTAAGCGCCCGAGGCGAGCCAGGGACTCTGCAAGGCAACCTGCGAGCCGAGCGCATCGCCCGCGTCGCCGTCGGGGGCGACCAACTTGGCGGTAAAGTACCAGTCGTCGTCGTAGAAGGACCATACGTACACTGCGCCAGCGTCTTCGGCGATCGTGTCATCGCCTGGAGCGCCAACGACAAGCACGTTGTCCTGCAACGCGATATCTCGACCAAACATCAGGCGTTCGCTCGGCTCGCTCGGCCTGATGACCGCCTCCACAAGCCACAAGCCCTTGTACTCCCTGAATATCGTCACCGAACCGGCTTTCACACCGAGGGTTGTGTCTTCCCATGCCGCCACGGCGACTCGATCAGCGGAAATGGCGACGCTCCAACCGAACGACGCTCCAGCGCTGGGCACGTCTGGCACGATCGTGCCGGTCCTGCTCCAGACTCCATTGACCTTCTCGTAGACATAGGCAACGCCAGAATCGTCGATTCGACTGCCGTCAAGCTGTTCTCCGTCCTCATAGGGCGCGCCGATCACGATGCGCCCGTCGTCGATCGCGAGCCACCGACCGAACCAGCCGAGCGGATCGGGAAATGGCGGCAGAATGTATGCCGTTTCGGCCCATTCGCCGCCGACTCGCTCGAAGATGAACACTGCGCCCGTGTTCTCACCCATCACGTCGTGATAGGGAGCCCCGACGGCAATCACGTCACCTTCAATGACCGCCGACCATCCGTACTCGTCACGCTCGGCGGGGACACTGGGAGTGAGGGCGATTCCCTCAACCAACCAGGCGCGCACTGGCGGAATCGGTAGCGACACATCCTCCGCTTCGCCCTCGTCCTCGCTGCCGCCGTACGGATCGGCCGCGCCGTAGCCCGGCGTCTGTGGCTCTGATTGTGACTGCTGACCCTGTTGCGTCTCATCCGCCGCCCCAGGCTGGGCGGCGTTCGCCTGCTGCCCGTCAGCTGCCGCGTCTGGTTGTACGGCTTGTTCCGGCTGATCAAACTCGTCGGCTTCCGACTCCACCGACTGGACAGGTTCATCCGACTGCGGCTGAATCTGATCCGCCTGCTGTTGCGACTGAGGTAGCTCGGCCTGCGAGTCCGTGTCAGTGCAAGCGGAGAACACGCAGAGAGAGAACGCAATCAGCGCCCACGCGGTCGTCAACGCCAGAAGCCGTGACCGCCTCAGACGCAGCATGTGAGAGAGCCTGCCAATCAGCAATGTCAACGCCCGACCGCATCAGTGCTGAGACGATGCAGCACCGTTCCTCGGATCAGCCTATCGAGGTATCAGCAGTGGGGTTAGCGTCGATAGACTGGCTGCCGCTTTTCGCGGAAAGCGGCTTGCGCTTCCACCGCGTCGTGGCCTGCCATGGTCGCCTCTTCCATCGATAGCGACAACGGCAACACCAGGTTCGAGACATGCTTGATCCACTTGTTGATCGGCACTTTGGATGCCGAGATCGCGCCCAGCGGTCCGTTCGACAGCCGCTCCGCCAGGGCCAGCGCGGTGGAGATCAGGTCGTCATCTTCGACGACATCCTGGACCAACCCAAGTTCCTTGGCCTGCTCGGCGCGGATGTGCTCGCCGGTCATCAGAAAGTACTTGGCCCGAGCCGGCCCGACCAGCATCGGCCAGATCACACCGCCACCGTCGCCCGCGCCAATGCCCATGTTGACGTGCGTGTCGCCCAGGACTCCCGATCTGCCGATGTAGACCACATCGGCCATCAGCGCGACCGTTGCGCCCAGACCCAACGCGTATCCGTTCACCGCGCAGATCACCGGCTTCTCACAGTCGAGCCAGTTATCGACGATCAACCGAGCCTCGTTCATCCGATTCAGATATCGACCGCCCATCGGTTCGTCGCGGTCAGCGGAGAAGTCACCGCCGGCGCAAAACGCCCGACCGGCGCCGGTCAGGACGACGACGCGAACATCGGGATCGCGGTTTGCATCGACTGGCAGCGAAGCCAGCTCGCGGTGCATCGCCGAGTTGACTGCGTTCAGTTTCTCGGGACGATTCAGCGTTGCGACAGTCACGCCGTCTGAGCGCTTGTCGATATCGATCGTGGTGTAGGCGTCCGGGTTCAGGGTCATTGGGAACTCCAGGTGCTCCTAGCAGTCAAGCTGCGCGGCCAGATCATGGAAGTCGGTGGCGACGATGTCGAACGAGGGATCGGGCGTGAGATCAACAGGAAAGTTTGGACCCGCTTCCTCGGGTCGTGGCACGAACGCCGTTCGCATACCGGTTCTGGCGGCGGCTAACAGGTCGGCCTGGTGCGCGGCGACCATCATCACTTGGTGCGACTCGCAACCCAATAGCTCGGCCGCCCGCTGATAACATTGTGGCTCCGGCTTGAACGCGCCAGTGATTTCGGCGGAGAGCACACAGTCCCATGGCAGTCCACCAAACTTCGCCATATTAACCAGCAGCTCCACGTTGCCATTCGACAGGGTCGACGCCACAAACCGTGAGCGCAGCCGCTGCAACCCACCCGGCGAATCGATCCACGGATGCAGACGGTGCCAGGCTCGGTTCAGTTCGGAGACCTCCGCCTCAGCCGCCTCCACTCCAAGCTCCGCGAGCAGGATGTCGAGCATCCGTCGATGCAGCTGGTCGGCGGTCTGAAACGGCAGTTCGCCATCGCGGACGAGTCGCATCCCGCCGGCGTAACCCTCACGCCGCCAGCGGTCGGTGAACATACCCGCGTCCGCCTCGACGTCGTGTCGCTTGAGGAAGGACGCGACCTCGGCCGAAACCGACGAGCGCCAGTCAACGACCGTACCGAACACATCGAAGGTGAGCGCGCGGACCTGACGCAAATCGGCAGTCATATGAACTGCCTAGAGAATCTGGCTGAGGAAGAGCTTGGTGCGTTCCTCGCGCGGGTTGGTGAAGAAGTGCTCTGGCGTACCCTGCTCGACCAGCGCGCCCTCGTCGAAAAAGACGAGGCGGTCGGCGACCTCGCGCGCAAAGCCCATCTCGTGGGTGACCACGATCATCGTCATGCCCGACTCGGCCAGCTCCTGCATGACGTCGAGCACTTCCTTGATCATCTCGGGGTCGAGCGCCGAGGTCGGCTCGTCGAAGAGCATAATCTTGGGTTGCATCGCCAGCGCCCGCGCGATCGCGACGCGCTGCTGCTGGCCGCCGGAGAGCTGCGCCGGGAACTTGTCAGCCTGCTCGGGAATACCGACGCGCTCGAGCAGCTGCATGGCCAACGCCTCGGCCTCCAGCTTTGGCATATGCCGAACCTTTTGCGGCCCGAGCGTGATGTTGCTCAGCACCGACAGGTGAGGGAAGAGGTTGAACTGCTGAAACACCATCCCGACTTCCGAGCGAATCGCCGCCAGCGCGCGGACATCTTCGTTCATCTCGATTCCGTCGATCACGATGCGACCGGCGTCGTGCTCCTCGAGTCGGTTGAGGCAACGAATATAGGTCGATTTACCTGAGCCGGAAGGTCCGAGGATCACGACGATCTCGTGCTCCTTGACCCGCAGGGACACGTTATCCAGCGCTTGGAAGTCGCCGAACCATTTGTCCACGTTCTCCGTGACAATGATGTCTTTCGCGCCGGCCAGACGCTGAGAGAACGTCGTAGGTTCATCGCTCGGCGCGGATGTCGCAGTGGTCGCGCCCTTTGGACCGGCAGACTCGGCGATGATGTCCACTGGCGATAGTTGGTCTGTCATCTCAAGCTCCTCAAGCCGCCTCTTGTTGAGGCTAGCGCTCGCCGATTCCTTGTGCCCGTTCCACTCGCTGCGAGATGCGCGACATCATGAACGACACAATCCAGAAGATCACGGCGGCGAAGACGTAGGCTTCGATCCGGTCCGGCGTGAACTCGAACTGCGCGATCGCTGAGTCGGCCATGCCCTTCATCTACCGCAGCGGCAGAATCACGGTGACGAGCGTCGTGTCCCTCCAGATCGAGACCGCCTGACCGACCATCGGCGGGAACGAGATCCGCAGCGCCTGCGGCCTGATGAACAACCGTGTGCGCTGGCGCTTCGTCAAGCCGACCGCCTGACCGGCCTCGTACTGACCACGCGGCAACGCCTGCAGTGCGCCGCGGATGTACTCCGCCATGTAGGCGCCGGTGAAGACCGCCATGACGACCATCGCGCGGATGATCAGGTCGCCACCAATGATGTCGTCGAGGATGAACAGGGCCACGAACAACCAGCCGAGCAGCGGAGCGCCGCGCACGATCTCGATGTAGGCCGTGCAGGTCAACGAGATCGTGCGAAGCCGTGAGGCGCGGCCCATCGCGAGCGGAATGCCAAGTAGGACCCCGCCGACGATGCCGACTGGCGCCAGAATCAGATTGAGTACGAAGCCTTCCAGGTGTCGCGGACCCACTTCGCCGCCGAGCAACAGGATGAGCAGCACAATCGGCAGCGACAGCGCCAGCAATCCGCCCACGACGCGCTGCTGCAGCGTGCGCAGGGCCGAGGTCTCGCGCGGCAGCCGAATCGTCGCGGCATATCCGAGATAGAGACAGCCCACGGCGATCAGGAAGTAGACCGTTGACCAAATCGCCGCGCCGCCGTGCGCCATCAGAAAGATGACGAACGCGCCAATCACGGCGATGAACAGGTGGTCGCGTCGACCCAACGATGACCAGGTGCCGTAGGCCAGTCCGATCAGCCCGAAGACGACGGCGATGCTGACCCAGAGCCGCCACGCTTCCTCGCGCGGGAAGCCACCGGCGAACAGCAGCCAACGGTTCTGGGTGATCACTTCCCAGTTCGCGCCGACGAAGACAAACATGATCACGCCGACGAGCATTGCCGCGAGAATCGCGCCGGCAATCAGCGTCATGATGGATCCGCCAAGCGAGGGGAACAGATTCTTGCGCACCCACTCACGCGCTCGCACCGAGCGCGGCCGTCTGGCGCGCTGCCGATGCGGCGGCAACACGATGCGTTCTCGTGGGGCGCCAGGCATATTCGCCATCATTCGCCCCCGCTCAGACCCCGACCCGCGTGACGCGGGCGTTGATGATGTTCATGACGACGGAGATCAGTAACGAAATCAACATGTAAGTGACAATGATGATGAAGAACATCTCCAGCGCGTGTCCGGCCTTGTTCTGGATGATCCCGGCCACGCGGAAGAGGTCGTCGTAGAGCACTGCGTAAGCGATTGATGAGTTCTTGTTCACGTTCAGATACTGATTCGTGATCGAGGGAATCATCTGACGCAGCGCCTGAGGCAGGATGATCAGGGTCAGTCGCTGATAGCCAGACAGGCCGACGGCGTTGGCGGCCTCGGTCTGTCCTTTGGGCAGCGCCTGAATGCTGCCACGCACGATCTCCGCGTTGAAGGCGCCGGTGTACAGCGTCAGCCCGATCACGAGCGCCGCAAACTCGGGCTCGATCACCATGCCCTCGAGGTAGCGTGTGCCCTCGATGTAGGGACGGTCGATGTTGACTGGCAGCCCGAGAATCAGGAAGGAGGCCAGCGCCGCGACGGCGAAGATGCCGAACGCCCAGCGGTTGGCGTACTGCGGTTGGCCAGTCTCTCGTTCGAGCGTCTGACGCCGACGGCGGACGGTCATGGCAATCGCGCCGAACACAATCAGGACCGCCACCCAGACCCCGACGAACCAGTCGGGCACGCCCCAGAGTCCATCGTTGGGCACCGGCCACGGGATCGCTACGCCACGATTGGAAACAAAGGCGAAGTCGCCGATGTTGATGACTTCCTGGATGATCGGCGCGCCGACCAGGAAGATCGAGTAGACCAGCACGATCTGGACGAGCAGCGGCGTGTTGCGGAAGACCTCGACGTACAGCATCGCCATCCGCGCCACGAGCCAGTTTGAGGAGAGCCGCGACACCCCGACGACAACCCCGACAACCGTCGACAGCAGGATCGCCAC
>RKRS01000177.1 GCA_007571275.1 Dehalococcoidia bacterium | reverse complement strand
GGGCGCCTGGGGGAGGAGAATGAGTTCACCTGCAAGAGATGTCGCGTAAAGGCTGGCACGACGCTGCGGATCGCCATTACGCTCGTAGAAGCGACGAGAAACCTAACCACAGGACGACGAATGGCCCGAACCTCGAATATCCACCGCGACCTCAAGCGCCGCGAGATGCACGCCAAGTATCAAGGCCGCCGCGTCGCGCTCAAGCAGCAGCTCAAAGAGTCCAACAACCCGCGCGAGAAGCAGAACATCCAGTTCCAGCTTCAGGCGCTGCCGCGCAACAGCTCGCCGACGCGACTCAAGAATCGCTGCGCCGTCACCGGTCGCCCACGAGCCTACATGCGCAAGTTCGGCCTCAGCCGCATCACCTTCCGCGAGATGGCCTCGCTCGGACTGCTGCCCGGCGTGCGCAAAAGCTCCTGGTAATCCTGACCTCGCCATAGCCGCGAACGCAGCGAGTAAGTTGTAGCGGCTGCGGCAATCCCCGCAACCGGCCAGGAATCGCGAAGTCCATGCTGGTATGTGCAATGATCTAGTGCGGTGGCGTTGCGCCCTGGTCTGGTGTCTGGTTCTGATTGCGCTGTCAGCGACACTCACTACAGCCTGCGCTTCCAACGGCGATGCCAACGAGCTCATCATCTATTCCGGCCGCAGCGAGACGTTGGTCGGCCCGCTGATCGAGCGATTCGAGGAAGCCACCGGGATCGCGGTACGAATTCGCTACGCCGGTACGGCCGAGCTTGCCTCAGCGCTGCTGGAAGAAGGAGACCGCTCGCCGGCCGACGTGTTCTATGCACAGGACGCTGGCGCGCTCGCCGCGCTGGCCGAAGGTGGTCTCGTACAGGCGCTTCCCGCCGACGTTATCGAGCGCGTCCCCGAACCCTTCGCTGACGCAGAGGGCCGCTGGGTCGCCACGTCAGGCCGCGCGCGCGTGTTGATCATCTCGTCGGAGCGTGTGCCGAATCCACCTCACTCAGTCTTCGACCTCGTCAACGAGGAATGGCGTGGACGCGTCGGCTGGGCGCCGACCAACGGCAGTTTTCAGGCGTTCGTGACGGCGATGCGTCAGATACATGGAGAAGAGGCGACCGAGGCATGGCTGCGCGGGATGCTCGCTAACGACGTCGTGACGTTCCCCGGCAACTCACCGATCGTCCAGGCGGTCGGCGATGGCGAAATCGACGTCGGCCTGGTCAATCACTATTACCTGTTTCGGTTCACGGCTGAGAACCCTGACTTCCCTGCGGTCAATCACTTCACCGATCCCGGGTCGGCAGGCGGGCTGGTCAACATTGCTGGTGTCGCTCTGCTCACCGCCGCAGCGAGCGACGAGCCGGGACTGGCCTTCGTTCGCTTCCTACTCTCGGAAGAAGGCCAGACCTACTTCCGAGCGCAAACTAACGAGTATCCAGTCGCTTCCGGCGTAGCCGCACGGTCCGAGCTGACGCCACTTGACCAGCTCAACCCGCCGTCGCTCGCGTTGACCTCCCTCTCCGACCTCGAAGGCACACTGCAGCTCTTGCAGCAGGTGGGTGCGATCCCCTAACAAGCTCTGCCAGAGAACGCGACTCAAGCACGCCCTGACGGTCTGAATTCTCTGACTGTGCCGGGCAACCGAGAGCAATATTTCTTATTAATTTGCATTATTTACACGATATGAACTAAATTGCGCAAAGCGCGTGAGAGCACTCCAAACCAACCAGAGCGCGCAAGTGTTTGATAAGGAGATCGAGTGATGGAGAATGAAATATCCGGGGCTGCGAGGCTCCGACCACGGCATATGAAAGGGTCGCGGTGGCGCCCCTTGCTTGTGTTTGTCGCCTTGGCGGCGCTCATCGCCGGCGCACTGAGCGCGATGGCTTCCGCTGGCGCTCAGGATGGCTCAGATTTTGAGGTGCAGGTACGGGCCCAGTTGCATGACGACGGGCGGATCGAGTTTGGTCTGCACGCCGAAGGACAGAATCTCACTCCTACCCTCCGCTTCTTCCCCGCAGACGCCAGCGTTGGTCGCCTGCTGGTGAGTTCCGTGGTCGAGCTGCGCGGCGTCCAGTTACAGGTCATCGCCCGTCGACAGGCCGACGGCGACACCGAATTTGGCGTCCGCGCGGATGGCGAAGACCTGTGGCCCAGCGGTCGCATATTCCCCGCCAGCACCGCTGCCGACGTCTGGCTGGTTTCTTCCGCGGTGATGGTCATGTCGCCTGATGACGCTGGTGATCTGGTCATCTACTCCGGTCGCGGTGAATCGCTCGTCGGAGAATTGATCAATCGCTTCGAACAACAAACAGGTATCGACGTCAAAGTTCGCTACGGTAACACCGCTGGAATGGCGCTTGCGATTTCAGAAGAAGGAGATCGCTCGCCGGCCGATGTCTACTACGGTCAGGACGCTGGCGCCCTCGCGTTCCTCGCTGAGGAAGGCCTGACTGCGCAGCTACCAGCCGATATCACCGCGATGGTTGACTCGGAGTTCCAGGACGACGACGGTCGTTGGATCGCTACATCCGGCCGCGCACGTGTGTTGATTATCTCGCCCGAGCGCGTGCCGAACCCGCCCGACTCAGTCTTCGACCTCATCGATCCTGAGTGGAATGGACGAATCGGCTGGGCGCCGACCAATGGCAGTTTCCAGGCGTTTGTCACCGCCATGCGCCAGATTCATGGCGAAGCAGTGACCGAGGCCTGGCTGCGCGGGATGATCGCGAACGACGTCCGCGTCTACCCCAAGAACACCCCGCAGGTGCAGGCGGTCGGCGATGGCGAGCTGGATATTGGTCTGGTCAACCACTACTACCTGTTCCGCTTCGACGCTGACTGGCCGGCGGAGAACCACTTCACGGACGCAGGCGGCGCGGGAGCGCTGATCAACGTGGCAGGCGTCGCGATGTTGGAAAGCACGACCAATCGCGCCAACGCGCTGCGCTTTATCCGTTTCCTGCTCTCGGAAGCAGGCCAGACCTACTTCCGAGAGCAAACCAACGAATATCCGGTCGCTTCCGGCGTATCGGCACGGCCCGGGCTGACACCGCTGGACGAACTCAACCCACCGTCGCTCGCGCTGACCTCCCTTTCAGACCTCGACGGCACCCTCGAGCTGCTGCAGAAGGTTGGCGCACTCCAATAGCCCATCCCCGCTCTGGATGGCTCGGCCGCTGTCGTCGTTTTGCCCTGGCGGAGTAGCCGTTGGTCCAGGCGTGAGGCAACGTCGATACATTCTGCCATTTCTTGCAGAACAAGTCCGATAACCTCGACGCATGACCTTGCTCAGCGGCTATGCGCCATTCACCGCACGCGTCCGCTCGAACATGCCGGTTGTCTGGGTGCTTGCCCTCGCCGCCGCCGGCGCTGCCTGTATCCCGCTGGTCTACTTGATTGTCCGAGCCGCGCAGGCGGATGCCGCCACCTGGTCCGACGTTCTCTCCGAGAGCACGCTCCACCTACTGCTCAATACGGCTGCCCTGACCCTCGCAGTTACCGCGACCTCGGCTGCGCTCGCCCTGCCGATGGCGTATCTCACCGAACGCACCGATCTGCCGTTTGCTGGCTTTTGGCGGTCGATCACGATCATGCCACTAGCGATTCCCTCATACGTCGGCGCCTTCGCCTTCATCATCGCGCTGGGACCGAACGGTTCACTGCAGGACCTGCTGGCGCCGCTCGGCGTTGAGCGAATTCCCGAGTTCTACGGCTTCGTCGGCTCCTGGCTCGTGCTCACGCTCTTTACCTATCCGTATCTGTTAATCGTCATCCGCGCCGGATTACGTGACCTCGATCCAGCAATCGAAGATGCCGCGCGTTCGCTCGGACAGTCCGCCTGGGGCGCATTCTGGCGTGTCACCGTGCCGCAGCTGCGCGTGCCGCTCGCGGCCGGCAGTTTGCTCGTGGCGCTCTACGTCATCTCCGACTTCGGCGCAGTCTCAATGATGCGATTCGACACCTTCACCCGATCGATCTACGTCCGCTTCAGTTCCACCTTCGACCGCTCGAGCATCGCCGTGCTCTGTCTCGTTCTGGTTGCTTTGGTCGCGGTGGTGCTCGCTGTGGATTGGTCACAGCGGCGCAATGCCCGCTATCACCGACTCGGCAGCGGCGCCGCCCGCACGCCCAGACTGGTACAGCTGCGTCGCTATCGCTGGCCATCCGTGTTCGCACTGGTTGCGATCATGGCAGTCGCGTTGCTGGTACCGGTCGCAGTGCTGTTCCATTGGCTTAGCATCGGGCTGCAATCTGGCGAGACCTTTCCTGGTCTGCTCGACGCAGCGCTCAACTCCATGTACGCCTCGGCCCTGGCTGGCGCAGTGACGGTCGCGATCTCGATACCGATTGCCATTGTCGTCGTCCGTCGCCCCGGGTTCCTCTCACGCATCGTCGATCGTGTCTCGTACATCGGTTACGCCTTGCCCGGCGTCGTGGTTGCCTTTGCGTTGATCTTCTTCACCCTTCGGGTCACGCCGGGTCTGTACCAGACGCTCGCTACTCTGATCTTCGCCTATGCCGTGTTGTTCTTACCTCAGGCGATCTCAGGATTACGCACCTCGTTGGTCAGGGTGCAGCCGGGACTGGAAGAGGCCTCTCGCTCGCTCAATCGCAACGCCTGGCAGACCTTCTACAGCGTCACGCTGCCGCTGATCGCCCCTGGCGTCCTGGCGGGGTTCGCGCTCGTCTTCCTGACGACCATGAAAGAGCTACCAGCCACACTGATCCTCTCTCCGATCGAGTTCGATACGCTGGCCACCGACCTGTGGGGACATCAGGAAGACGTCTTCTTCGCTCGCGCCGCGGCCAGCGCGTTGTTGTTGCTCGGTTGTGCTGCTCTGCCCATGATCATCCTGTTTGGACACGACCGTGAGCTTCGAACCTGATCGCTCCGATCTGCATCCTGCACTGGTCGCGCGCGGCGCGCACAAATCCTTCGCTGACACGGTGGCCATCCGAGATGTCTCGTTTCAGGTGGAGCACGGAGAGATTGTCGCCCTGTTGGGGCCGAGCGGTTGCGGGAAGTCGACCACGCTGCGAGTCCTCGCCGGGTTCGAGCGTCCCGACCAGGGGCTGGTCCAGATCAACGGCGAGACCGTCGTGTCCCCCGACATATGGCGACCACCGGAGCGACGTCGGATTGGCATGGTTCCGCAGGACTTCGCGCTCTTCCCGCACCTCAGCGTGGCCGAGAACATCGCTTTCGGTCTGCCCAACGGACACCGCGCCTGGTGGACCCGACCACTGCGACGGTTCCGACGTCCGGAGACGCCGCCACGCGTCGCCGAGATGCTGGACCTGGTTGGTCTCTCCGACCTCGCTGATCGCTATCCGCACGAACTGTCCGGCGGCGAAGCGCAGCGCGTGGCGCTCGCGCGAGCGCTCGCGCCCGAACCTGCCGCGGTCCTACTCGATGAACCGTTCAGCAACCTCGATCAGAACCTGCGCGCCAGTCTGCGTCTGGCCATGCGCCGCATCCTCAAAGCGGCCAATACCGCTGCCGTGTTTGTCACGCACGACCGCGAGGAAGCGCTCTCGCTTGCCGACCGCGTTGCCGTCATGCGCGACGGCCGAATCGAGCAGATCGGCACACCGAACGATATCTACTACCGACCCTCGACCCGCTTCATCGGCGCGTTTGTCAGTGATGCGAACATGTTGCCCGGACGCCCCGTTCGTGGCGGCGCTGAGACCGAGCTCGGCTACGTGATGCTCGCTGATCCCTTCCGCGATCTGGCTGATGGACAGGCTGGCGAGTTGGTCGATGTCCTCCTACGACCCGAGCAACTGGCGCTCAAGCGGACTAGCCCGGATGATCCGGATCGCGCCAGCGTGATCAGCAGCGAGTACTACGGCCATGACCAGGTCGTTCGCGTGCGATTACTGTCCGGCGCCGAGGTCGAGGCCAGATTGCGCACCGAGGTCGTCTGGCGTCCCGAGGATCCGGTCAGCGTGGTCGTCCTGGATCAGGCCGTCGCCTTTCCCCGCTAGCAGGCGCTGTGCGCAGTGCGCCTACCATGCCAACACCGGCACGTTGCCAACGCACGCAGCGAAAGGAGTTCGCATGCGAGTCGCCCTGATGGTCGAAGGACAGAACGGACTCACCTGGGAGCGCTGGCGACATATCCTGCGCCTGGCTGAGCGGCTGCGTTTCCCCTCCGTCTTCCGCAGCGACCACTATTTCACCGGCCCGGTAGCGACCAGCCAGCAGGACAGTCTCGAGTGTTTTCTCAGCTTCGTCATGGCTGCTGAGGAAACCAGCGACCTTCGCTTCGGACCGATGGTGACGCCGGTGACCTTCCGTCGACCGGTCGACGTCGGACGCATGGCGGCGCAGATTGACCAGCTCTCGGGTGGGCGGTTCGTGATGGGCCTGGGCGCTGGCTGGAATCAACCCGAGCACGACGCCTACGGCCTCAACTTCCCACCGACCCGAGAGCGCTTCGACCGCCTCGAAGAAGCAATCAATCTGATGCAGGCGCTTTGGCAGTCGGGACCATCCAGCTATCAGGGTCGCTACTACCAGCTCGACGGAGCGGATTGCCAGCCCATCCCGGCGGTAGGTCGACCGCCGATCCTGATTGGCGGCGGCGGTGAACGACGCACCATTCCGATGGCCGCGAAATACGCCGTCGAGTGGAACTGCGTCTCACTCACTCCCGCGGCCTATGCGCATAAGCGCGACGTCCTGGCCCGCGCCTGCGAAGCGATCGATCGCGATCCGGACGAGATCGAACACTCGATGATGATGTTCCATGCAGTCGGCCCACCCGAGTTGGTCGAAGCGGGCGGCAGATTCGCGCAAACCGTCTTCGGGCGGCCAGGTCACGCGCTGGGCGATTGCCTCACGGAGTGCCGGTCGATGGGCCGTCTCGTTGGCGGCGCCGACGAAGGCGTCGATGCGCTTGGCAAGCTGACTGAAGCCGGCGTCGCCGAGGTCCAGTTCCAGCACTTCATGTTTGATCGCGAGGATGTGCCCGAGTTCCTCGCGCGTGATGTCGCGCCGCAGGTCGCGGATATCGCCATAGGCAGTCACGCCTGACGGAGGCAGAGATGAACGTTCAACAAC
>RKRS01000284.1 GCA_007571275.1 Dehalococcoidia bacterium | reverse complement strand
TGGATTTCGTAGGCCTGCTCAACCTCGGGGTAGTCGTAGTAGCGCTCGCGCAGCAATTTGTTGATCTCTCTGGACGGAAAGAATCGCCGCGCCCATTCCGTCCCTTCGGCCAGATCATTCGGCTCATCGGCTTCCGCCGTCACGATCATTTCATAGCGCCGGGAGCCGACCGCCACCTGATCCTGTAGCTCTTTCGCCGTCATCTGCACACGCGTGTGCTGGGACCACTCCCGGATCGGCACTTGCCAGGTGTCCTCCACCACCGTGCGAATGGTCTGGGTCAGCGCAGCCTGTCGCGCTGCCTGGTCCGACTCCGCATCCAGCGGCTCGGGTCGTGGATCGATGTCAAACTCGAGGATTGGCAATACCCACGGCTGATGGCGATCGCCGTGACGGACCACGAGGCAGCGATCACGGCGCATGACGACCAAGAAGATGCGCTCCACGAGGTCTGGCTCCGGCAGTTCCTCGGTCTGGTCGCGGTACTGCAGATAGACGTCGTCGACGAGCTTCTCCTGGCGCCAGATCTTGCGTCGCGGCTTGGGAATGTGTTTCATCACCTCGGCGGGATCCATCGCCATCGGATCGCCCATGGGGTGTTCGCCAAATGCCATGCGTTCGCTCTCTCGGTCTAGCTCGTTAGTCGGCCTGGACAGTTGCCTGAGGTTCGGCGATTGCGTGTGGCTCTTCCGAAGTCCACACGTTGCGGCCGCGTTCTCCAGCGCTCATACGACCAACGCCAGGGAACGGATTATGTACGGCAACCAGCAGGGAGCGGTTCTTGATCGCCTCAGCGATCAACCGTTTCTTCGTTTCCAGGTTGACCAGCGGCAGCACATCAAACGCCGAGAGCCAGGCCACCCGCTCAAGCTGCACCTGATGCTGGATCATGTCGCCCAGATAGACCGCCGACTCACCACCATTGGCGATCACGACCGAAGCATGTTCGGCGGTGTGCCCGGGCGTTTCGATCACCGTGATGTCGGAGGTGATCTGCGTCTCGCCATCGATGAACTCAATCTGTCCGGCCGCCTCCACAGGGAGCAGGTTCTCGGGCAGATAGGTCGCGCGAGTGCGTTCGTTGGGTTGCATCGCCTCTTCCCACTCACCGCGCTGGATGTAGTAACGCGCGTTGGGGAATGTGACAGCCAGTTCGCCATCGGCATTTGCGACTGTGTTCCAGCCCGTGTGATCGTTGTGGAGGTGCGTATTGATCACGATGTCCACATCGGACGGCTGCACCCCGTTACGAGCCAGATCCTCAATCAGTTTGCCGTGGTCCGGCTCCCAGCCGCGACGCCGAGTCTGGGCGAAGTCTTTGTTGCCCTGACCGGTCTCGATCAGCACGGTCTTGCCGTCCGACTCGAGCAGCAGACAATTCAGCGCGAGCGGAATCTGATTCAGTTCGTTGGTCTCGCCGGTCACCCGAGACCACATCAGCTTGGGTACCAGTCCGAAGACTGCGCCGGCGTCCAGCCAGATCACGCCGTCGGAGAGGACGCGAACATCCCGAGCGCCAACTCGATAGATCGGCGTCGCGCTTGTAGAGGTGGTCACGTTGGGACAATATCACGCATTGATATGCTCCCGAAATGAGCGAATCCGATCTGGCTCAATTCACGGCGGGATTTCGAGGATTGCTACCCGAGCATCTGGGCATTCGTCTGCTCTCGGTGGCGCCGGAGCTGATCGTCGCCGAGATCGACGTCACCCGTCAGCTCTGCACCGCGCCCGGCCTGATGCACGGTGGCGCGATCATGGCCTTCGCCGACACGCTGGGGGCGGTCGGTACCAGCGCCAACCTGACAGCGGGCGCCGGCACGACGACCATTGAATCGAAGACGAACTTCTTCCGCGGAGGCGTCGAGGGAACCACACTGCGCGGCGAGTGTCGTCCGATGCATCGTGGTCGACGCACGCAGGTCTGGCAGACGACCATCCTCAACCCTGAGGGCAAGCTGGTGGCGCAGGTCACCCAGACCCAGATGGTGCTGTAGTCCTTGCCAGTCTTGGGCCCGATTACATTTGCATGTCATTTGTTCAATTCCTGAGAGAGGAATGACGTATGCGTTATCGCAGGATGGGACGAACCGGGCTTCGGGTCTCGGAAATCTGCCTGGGCACCATGACCTTTGGCTCACGAACGGAACCCGATGAGGCGTTTCGCATCATGGACACGGCGTTCGACGCGGGGGTGACATTCCTGGATACGTCCGACGCCTACCCGGCGGGCACGACGGAAATCGGCGATACCGAAGCAATCATCGGTCGCTGGCTCGCTGGTCGCCCTCGCGATCAAGTCATCGTCGCGACCAAGGGTTTCGTGCCGACCGGCCCAATGCCGCATCAGCGCGGAAACTCGAGGCAACACATTCTCTCCGCGGTTGACGACTCGCTGCGCCGACTGGGCACCGATTACATCGATCTGTATCAATTGCACGGTCCCGACCCTTCGACGCCGATCGAGGAAACGATGCAGGCTCTCGATGATCTCGTGCGCTGGGGCAAAGTGCGCTACGTCGGGGCGTCGAACTTCCGCGCCTGGCAACTGGGGCTGGCGCTGGGCGCGTCGGACAAGGCCGGCATCACGCGCTTCGTCTGTGATCAGCCGCGCTACAACATCCTCTGGCGTGATATCGAGAGCGATCTGCTGCCGCTCTGCCGCGATCAGGGCGTCGGAGTGATCTGTTTCAACCCGCTCGCCGGAGGATTCCTGACCGGCCGCTACCGCAACATGGCAGCGCTGGAAGGAGACAACTGGTTCACCAACCGACAGACTTCGCGGCTTTATCAGGGACGCTACTGGGATGAGATCCAGCGGGAACAGGTGGCGCGATTGCAGGACTACTTCGCAGAACGGGACCAGAGCATCACTCACGCTGCCATCTCCTGGGTGCTGGCCCAAGAGGGCATCACGTCGGCGATCGTGGGCGCGTCGCGGGCCGAGCAGATCGAGGACTCGCTGCGCTATGCCGAACTTGAACTGACGCCGGAAGATCTCGAATTCTGTGATCAGCCCTGGTACCAGATTCCGCGTCCCACCGACCCGGCAGTCGCGGTGCGCTAGCGCGGTGTGTCGCCGGAGGACCATGCACAGCGTCCGCTGTTACGCCGTCTGCCTGGAGCAGTGAATAGCCTCTGGTTCGCGTGTATCGTGAGGAGCAATGCCCCGCGATAGCGGGACTTCTGACGCCATCTGCACGAGGAGCGCGCGATGTCCGGCACTGAAATGGCCTATCTGCAAGGCCAGGCTATGCCCTTGGCCGAGGCCAAGATCAGCATCATGACCCATGCCCTGCACTACGGCACCGCCGTATTCGAGGGCATCCGCGCCAACTGGAACGCCGAGCACGAAGAGTTGTACCTCTTCCGCATGCGCGAGCACTACGAGCGCCTGCGCAAGTCGGCGCACGCGCTGATGATGGAACTGCCACTCTCCGATGACGAGCTCTGCGAGATCACCATCGACCTGGTGCGCCAGAGCGGCTTCAAACAGGACGTCTACATCCGACCGATGGTCTACAAGTCAGCCGAGGCGCTCGGCGTACGCCTGCACGGCGTGGCCGACGACTTCCTCTGCTTCCTGATCCCCTGGGGCGCGTATCTCGACGCCACCGGCGGCGTCCACGTCGTGACGTCGTCCTGGCGTCGGACGGAAGATCAATCGATCCCCGTGCGAGCCAAGGTGACCGGCGCCTACATCAACTCGGCATTGGCCAAAACGGAAGCGGAGACGGCCGGCTTCGACGAAGCGATCATGCTCAACGAAGACGGTCACGTCTCTGAGGGTTCGGGCGAGAACATCTTCATCGTCAACGACGGCGTGATCTACACGCCGCCCAGCTCTGACAACATCCTGGTCGGCATCACCCGCAACACCGTGATGGAACTGGCCGAGCAGGAACTGGGCATTCCCACCATCGAGCGCACGCTCGACCGCTCCGAGCTCTGGCTGGCCGATGAAGTCTTCATGACTGGCACCGCGGCCCACGTCACGCCGATCGCCTCGGTAGATCGCCGCATGATCAATGGCGGGGAAACCGGGCCGATCACGGCGCAGCTCGAACATCTCTACTTCGACGCGATTCTCGGCAACCGCGACGCCTACTCGCATTGGCTGACGCCGATCTACGCGAACGACTGATCGCAGGAGCGCCGCCATGCCCGAGGCGGTCACGCTCGTCCTCGCCTACCTGCTGGGCTCGATCCCCGTGGCCTGGCTGCTGTTTCGTTGGCGCACCGGGCAGGACCTGCGCGAGGTCGGCGACGGCAACGTCGGGGCGGCCAACGCCGCCCGCGAGGGCGCTGGCCATTTCATCGGCGCGGTGATCATCATCGTTGACATCGGCAAGGGCCTGCTCGCCGTCTCAATCGCGCGTTGGTGGGGGCTGGAACTCGGTTGGTGGATGGCCGCGGGCGGACTCGTGATGGTGGGACACATGTGGCCGCTGTTCCTGCGCTTCAATGGCGGACGGGCGGCGGCGACCGGACTCGGCGCGGCGGGCGCGTTCATGCCCTGGCAGTTTGGCGTCACCTTCGTCGTGGGCGGACTGACCTACCTCGTCACTCGAATCGCCGAGCTGGGCATCCTGCTGGTTGCCGCGCCGCTGCCGTTTCTGGCGATCGCCTTCGGCGAGCCGATCGAGTCGATCATCTTCTGCTTCGCTGCGCCAATCGCGGCCGGTCTCAAAACGCTCTCGGACAAGGTCTGGAACAAATGGCGAGACGCTGGGACGTCATAGTCATCGGAGCCGGTCCGGGCGGATCGACCGCGGCCTACGACCTCGCCGGGGCGGGGCTGGACGTGTTGCTACTCGACCGAGCCAGATTTCCGCGCGACAAACCCTGCGGCGGGGGCGTGCTGATCTCGGCCGCCAAGCTGTTGCCGTTTTCACTCGATCCGGTGACCGAACAAACGATCAGATCGTTTCGGGTGCGCTACAAACGGTCCTGGGAGTTTGAGCACCGCTACGACGCGCCTCTGGCGATCATGACCCAGCGCTCACGACTCGACGCCTTCCTGGTTGAACAGGCCGCCATGGTCGGGGCTGATTTTCGCGACGGCTCGCCGGTGCGCAGCGTCGCGGACACAACGGTCAAGCTAGCCAATGGCGACGTCCATGAGGCCGAGGCGCTGATCGCCGCGGACGGCGCGAACGGCGTCGTCCGCCGAGCGCTCGGCCTGCCGAGACTGCGCGGCGCCGTGGCGCTCGAGGGCAATGCGACGCGGACTGGCTCGGCAGCCGCCAGCCGCTGGAGTGACGCGGTCGGACTCGAACTGGGCTCCATGCCAGGCGGCTACGGTTGGGTCTTCCCCAAGGGTGATCATTGCAATCTCGGCGTTGGCGGCTATCCCGCCGTGGCGTCGTCGCTGCGCGCCGAGCTACAGCGCTACGCGCGGTCAGAATCCTTCGATGGCGAGGCGCTCACCAACCTGCGCGCGCACCATCTGCCGCTGCGCGACGCCGACAGCGCACTGATGCTGGATCGCGTGTTGTTCGTCGGCGACGCCGCCGGATTGGTCGACCCACTCTCGGGCGAAGGCATCGGTCATGCCATTCGCTCGGGACAACTGGCGGCGGCCGCTGTCGTCGCGGGCGATCTGCCGTCCTACCGTCGTGCGGTACTAGACCAGATCGAGCCCGAGCTCGCCGCCGCCCGCCAGTTGCAGGCGCTCTTCCAGCAGACGCCATGGCCGTATACGCAGATGCTCAAGCGCTCAACGCGCTTCTGGTCCGCCTTCTGCCGCATCGTGCGTGGCGAAGCGACATACACGAGCTTCCAGAGCAGGCTGGGGCCGGCCAAAATCCTGGTCGATGCCGCAGCGGCATTCAGTGAACGTCGTGAGTCGCGGGCCGCCGCCTGGCAAACCGCTCGCTGAGCTTAACCTTCAATCTGCCGCGCAGTCTCCAACGCCTCTTCCCATGTCACCCGATCTCTGATCATGCCCTGGTAGCGCCGCAGCATCCTCGGCCAACCAACCGCGACCACCCCGCTCAGGTATCCCCGCAACCCATAGATGGCGGCAAAGCGATTGGACTCCAGCGATCCGTGGACAAGCTGAAACTCATCTCGCGGTGAAGTGACGCCGGAGGCCATGATGCTGCGACCGTGCTGATCGGACCAGAAGTAGGGAACCGGGCTGAACGGTTCGAGCGGTTCGCCACGACTCTCCAGCAGCAGGTTGCGCGCCGCCGCCATGCCCTGCTCGACGGCATTGGTCCAATGTTCGATCCGCATCGTGCGCTGCGGTGCTGCGTACGCGAACGGCCCGAACAGGCCGTTTGGCCAGCGACACATGTCGCCAGCCGCATATACCATCGACGCCGCCTGGCAATACTGATTGCAGATCACGCCGTCGCCGATACTCAAACCCGAGTCACTCAGCCATTCGACGTTGGGGCGCACCCCGATACCAACCACGACAATGTCAGCATCGAGTCGGGCGCCCTCGCCCAGTTCTACCGCTTCGATCCGCTCGGTTCCGAGCAGGTCGGCGACGACGGTATTGCAATACAGCCGCACGCCAGCCTCACGATGTAGTTCAGTAGCCCAGTTCGCCAGCTGCTCGCCCAGCGGTGCGAGCATGGGCGCCGACAACGCCTCCACCATCGTCACCTCGAGGCCACGCGCGCGGGCGGAGGAGGCGACCTCCGCGCCGATGAACCCGGCTCCGATCACCACGACCTTGCCGCCACTGGCGAACTCGTCGCGTATGCGCAGCGCGTCAGCCTGACTGCGTAATGTGTGAACGCCGGTCAGATCGCGACCAAACGGCAGCCTGAGCGCCCGCGCTCCCGTTGCGATGATCAGGCCGTCGTAACCGATCTGTGCTCCGTCATCGATCTCCACAACGCGCTTCGTCAGCTCCAGCGCGACCGCAGATCGACCGTTGAGGAACTCGAGACCCAGCGCGGCAAGCTCATCGGTTGTGCGCAACGGCAGACGATCCGCATCCCACTCCCCGGTCAGGAGTTGTTTGGAGAGCGGCGGTCGATCGTATGGCAGGTTGGGCTCCTCGCCGATCAGGACGATTTCGCCCGTGAA
>RKRS01000254.1 GCA_007571275.1 Dehalococcoidia bacterium | reverse complement strand
ACTGAGGCAGGGAAAACGTATTGAGTTTGACGAATCGCGCATCCGCGAGGTGATGTACCGGCCGTTTACCAAACTCTGGCTCTACGAGGATGACCGCATTCTCTCGTCAGTCAAGACCGTCGCGGCCATGTTCCCACGCGACGCTACCCCCCCCTACAGAACAGAAGTTCCGCAATGTTGGTCACGCCGCCGCCGACCACGCCGTTCAGCCTGCTGGCGACGCGGACGCTGCCCGATCTGGCGGCGATCAGAGGCTCGATGCAGACCCGCGCGATCCCGCGTCTGAGGCGACCGTCCTGAGCCAGCCCGACCAGGGCAGTACGCGTGTTCGAAGTGGGGGGGGGCAGCGGCGATCGTCGTTACCAGCCCCAACAACCGAACCCAGTTCGGACTCCTCCCGACGCTCCAGCTCCCCGATCTCTGCGCGGTCGGAACGAACCAGCCAGCCCGCGCCATCCCCAGGAAGCGCTGATCCTGAAACAACCAGGCGGCGCCCTGGGCGGGTATTCGCCGCCGCTGGCGACGAGCTGCCTACCCGATCTCCATCTGCACACCGACGGCGGCTCCTGGGCCATCCCACGCATCTGTTAACGGCAGCGAGCGCAGCGCGCGTTTCTAGCCAGCGGCACTGACAGTGGTTGGGGGAAGCCCCCTCAGTCACTGCGTGACAGCTCCCCCAGAGGGGGAGCTCCAGGAGCCTTGCCCGCGTGCGCGCGCTGGGGAGAATGCCTGTGCCTCCCTCCATCATTCCTGCCCATCCCTTCGCCATTCCCGCGCCTCTCTCCGTCATTCCTGCGCAAGCAGGAACGTCCCCGAGGACGTGACGAACACGATCACGACGATCGGCGGCGTGACCACGCCCTGCACGGTCGGCGGGCTGGTATCGGTAAGCGTGAGGGAGAGGGGTACAATTGAGTCGGGGACGGGTACTCGTTGCGAGTGAGGGAATATGCGCGTCGCCGTTGTTCACAATCGTGACGCCTCGGGCGTGATCAATGTCTTCGGTCCGCAGAATCGCGAGCGCTACAACCCCCGCACGGTCGAGCGGGTCGCCCGCGCGCTCGAGTCGGGCGGGCATACCGTCCGCATCATCGACGGCAACATGCACATCGTCGAGCGTCTGCGCGACTTCATGCCCCGCGTGATCGCCGGCGACCGACCAGGCATGGTCTTCAACATGGCCTACGGCATTCAGGGTGTTTCGCGCTACACCCATCTGCCGGCCATGCTCGAGATGCTGGGCGTGCCCTACGTCGGCTCCGGGCCGCAGGCGCACGGGATGGCGCTCGACAAGGTGATCGCCAAGATCATGTTCCAGGCGGCTGGTCTCCCAACTGCCGGGTTCTGGAATTTCAGCTCGCCCGATGACCAGTTCAGCGACCTGATCTGCACGCCCGAGCATCGGCTCATCGTCAAACCCAAAATGGAGGCCGTCTCCTACGGCATCCGCATCGTCGACAACGAAGCGGACCTGCGCGAGGCGGTCGGCACGATTATCAATGAGTTCGGCCAGCACGTCCTGGTTGAGCAGTTCATCCCCGGCCGCGAGCTGGCGCTGGGCCTGCTCGGCAACGGCGACCCTGAGGTACTGCCGATTGTCGAGATCGATCTCGAGGGCGATCCGAATGCGATCCAGACCGACTCCGACAAACTGCGTCGTCCGCGCGGCAAGCTCTGCCCCGCGCCGCTGAGCGAGGAGCAGACCGCCGATCTGCAGGATCTCGCCAAACGAGCGTTCCGCAGCCTGGACCTCTACGACTTCGCCCGCGTCGATCTGAGGCTCGACGCCGACAACAATCCCTACATCCTGGAGATCAACTCGATGGCCTCGCTTGGCCTGACCGGGACGTACGTGCATGCAGCCGAGGTCGCTGGTTATAGCTATGAGGCGATGGTCAACCGAATGCTCGACGTGGCGGCGATCCGATACTTCGGCGCTGAACGTCTGCAGGAGATGGAGCAGGCAGAGTCCGCCGGCCAGATCAGGAAGCGCTCCGAGCAGGATGACCGTCCGCGCGCCCGGCTACGTACCTATCTGCGTAGCAGCGCCGCGACGATCGAGGAAAACGTCGAGCGCATGGTTGATCTCCGCACACCGACCGAGTCGGTGGATCGGGTCAATCAGTTGGGCGAGTGGATTGGTCGACAGCTGGACGCGTTGGGCTTCCGGGTCGAGCGCCATTCGCGTGTGGGCCTCGGCGACGTGCTGCTGGCGCACAACCACATCTACGACACTGACGACGTCCTGCTGCTGAGCCACCTGGACACCGGCGCGCCGATCTCGGAATGGGCGCCCTACCGGGCCGACGACAGCCGTATCTACGGCACTGGCGTGGCCGAGTCGAAGGGCGGCATCGCAGTGGCGCTGGCGGCGTTGCGCGGGCTGCGCTACATCCGTCGGCTGCGTCGGTTGCGCGTGGCGCTCCTGCTGACCAGTGATGGCGCGGCCAGTGGAGCGGGCGGGCGGCAGATGATCGAAGCGGCCGCTAGCCGCGCCCGACACGTCATCGGCCTGAAATCAGGCGACCCAAGCGGCTCGCTGATCACGGCGCGCGCCGGCGAGCATCGCTACCATCTCGAATCAACCTTCAACCGCCGCCGCCGCGCGGTCTCGGCCGAGCAGGTCCTACGACATTTCAACAATCGCATCCTCGCCCTGCAAGATCTGAATCATCACCCGCCCGAAGACGTCAACCCTGACGCGGTCTCGGTGGACAGCGATCCGCTCAACAGCGTTCATGCGCATATCACGCAGATGCGTTTCGACGCCGGCGGCGGTCGCCTGCCTCAACGCGCCGAAGCGCAGCTGTCGCTTCGATTCACTGACCCCGAAGCCGGCGATGCGTTGGATCAGGAGGTTGACCGGATCGCCAGCGCCCGTTCACGATCCGGCGTCCGCATGTTGGTATCCCAACGTCCCGGTCGTCCCGCCCTGCGCCCGACGGAGGGTGACCGCGCGCTGCTGGCGACGATTGAGCGGGTTGGCGAGAGTATCAGTCAGAAGATCAGCACCGCATTTCGTTGGGCGCCGTCGGATATCTGTTTCGCGTCCGAGAGCGCGGCGCGGATCGACGGGATGGGACCGATCGGCGGCAACGCTCGTACCGATGATGAGTACATCCTGCGGCATTCTTTGCTCGATCGCGCGACGTTGCTTGCGCTGACGCTGCTCGAGCTGCGTTCGAAAGAGAGGTAGCCGCAGATGCGGCTGCAACGGATCGAGGGAAGATTCCGCGCCAGTCCGCTGAGCGCCGACGTCCAACGCAATGCGATCGATTCACAGGGGATGGTCGCCAGCGCCTTTCCCCAGGCGACTGAGGCGGGAGCGCGGATGCTGGCGCAGGGCGGCAACGCGGCCGACGCCGCCTGCGCGGTCGGATTCGCGCTCGGCGTCTGTGAACCGCAGGCGAGCGGGCTCGGCGGACAGAGCGTCGCACTGGCGCACATCGACGGCCAGACCTTCGCGCTCGATGGTTCCAGCCGCGTGCCCTCGCTGGCCCATATTGAGCAGATTGAACGCCAGCGCGAGCTGCGGCTTGGCTACCGCGCCACCACTGTGCCCAGCACGCCGGCAACCTTCGGATGGTTGCATCGCCGCTACGGACGCTTGCCCTGGCGGGAAGTGCTGACGCCGGCGATCGAGATCGCGCGCGACGGCTATGCGATCACGCCATTACAGCAATCGCTGCAGGAGCGTGAGCTTGAACAATTCCGACGAATTGCCGGACGTGTCGGGGCGCGGTACTTCCTCAAGAACGGCGAGCATCCATATCAGGCTGGAGACCGCTTCCGCCAGCCTGATATGGCCAATCTGCTGGATCTGATGGCGCGAACGGGAGTGGAGACGTTCTATCAGGGTGAAGTGGCGGAGCAGATCGACGCCGATATGCGGGCGCATGATGGATTTTTGCGGGCCGACGACCTTGCCCTGATCCCCTGGCCGCTCATCCGCGCCCCGCTGCACCGTCGTTATCGCGGCGTCACGCTTGCAACCATGCCGCCACCTGGCGCCGGACGTGTTCTGTTGCTGGTCATGATGATGCTCAATCACCTGCGCTCATCCGCGCTGACCCGTATCAATCCAACAAACGTGCACTTCTTCGCCGAGTCGCTGCGCAAGGCATTCCTGCGCCGCATCGACCGACCGTATGACCCCAACACCTACGCCCAGGTGCAGAACAAGACGCTGCTTAGCCGCGCCTACGCCCGCGGCCTCGCCGATTCGATCCGCGACGATGTCGATCCCGGCTTGCCGACCGTCGATCCAGCCTCCGACCGTTTCGGCGAAACGACGCATTTCTCGGTGATGGACGCTGACGGCAACGCCGTCGCGGTGACGCAGTCAATTGAGCTGGTCTATGGCTCGAAGGCGGCCGCCGATGGCCTGGGCTTCCTCTACAACAACTATCTCTCTGCCCTGGAGACATCGGAGCCGTCGCATCCGTACTACCTGCGGCCCGGCGCCGTCCCCTGGTCGACCGCCGCGCCGACCATCGCCTTTCGCGATCAGCAGCCCTGGATCGCCCTGGGTAGTCCCGGCAGCGAGCGGATTTTTTCCTCCCTGGCGCAAGTGCTGACCCGCGTGGTGGACGGATCTGAACCGCTCGACGTCGCGATTGACGCCCCACGCTTCCACTGCTCCATCAGCGGTCAGATCAGTCTGGAGGCGGAACGATTCGAACCCGCGGTGATCGAGCGCCTGCGCGAAGCGGGATACCAGCTCAGTCCGCTCGATCCATATGCGTTCTATCTCGGTTGCGTGCAGGCGGTGCTGCGTCGACAGAGCGGTGAAGGCTTCCAGGGCGCAGCAGACCCGCGCCGCGACGGCAGCGCCGCAGGTCCGAACTCCTCCGGCGGATGACGCTCCCGCTGCTCCTCTCGATCCCGCATGGCGGCGATCGCGTTCCACCCGAGGCGACGCCCAAGCTCGCGCTCAGCGCAGCGGACATCTTCAGCGACGGCGACGCCTGCACCCGCACGATCTATGACCTGAGCGGCGTGGTCACAGCCGTGCACCAGACCGATATCGCGCGCGCCGTGATCGATCTCAACCGCGCCCCTGAGGATCGCGCTCCGCAACATCCCGACGGCGTCGTCAAATCGCTGACCACCGACCGCATTCCGGTCTGGCGGGACGGCGGACCGCCGTCGAGGGAACTGGCCGACATCCTGATTGATCGTTACTGGCGTCCCTATCACGCCCGGCTGGAAACGCTGGCGGCGAACCCCGATCTGATCCTGGCGATCGACTGTCACTCGATGGCCGATGTCGCGCCCGCGATCGCCGCCGCGCCAGGCGCGCCACGTCCGCTGTTCTGTCTGAGCAACGCGACCGGCGATACCGCGCCCGACGCGCTGTTGCACGCGCTGGCCGACGCGCTGGCCGAATCGTTCGACTGTCCGCATGGCGAGATCGGAATCAACGCGCCGTTTCAGGGCGGACACATCACCCGCTGGCACGGTCGCCGCTTCAGAGACGGCGGTATTCCCTGGATTCAGGTCGAGATGAACCGACGCTGGTATCTGAGCCAGCCCTGGTTCGATCATGCCAGCCGGATCGTGGATGAAGAGCGCCTACTGGAGCTGAGACGGCGCTTCCGCGCCGCGCTGGAGGCGTTGCCCATCCTGCGCGCCTGAACCAGGTCGCCTGCCGCCCCGAGGAGTAACCGGCGCGTCCTCCCATTCCATCATTCTCGCGCCAGCGGGAATGGAGAGGGCTTCCTCCAACCGCTCTCATGCTCCCACTTGCGCGGGATTGACGGAGGCAGGGGCTTGGACTCACGGGGCCGATACGGAAAACGCCCGAGCGCGATGCTCGGGCGTTTGTTGGCCAGCGGCTGGGCGCGGGCTAGTTGAGGTAGTTGACAGGCGTCACTGTCCCGGTGCAGATGTCGCCCTCAGCGCTATAGCCGTAGGTGTAATTCGTGATGAGCGTGATCCATACGCCAACCCTTGCTATATTCCAATCCCGTCGAATGCTGAGACGGGAGATTGCTGTGATCGAATCCGAATGGCCGGGCGCTGACGGCCCCCTCGCTGAGCACATTGAGCGAGAAACCCGTCAGCGTCTTGCGGCCTATCGCTCCGCTCCTCGGGATGTCGCCGAGCACTACGCGCATGAGCGTGAAGTCCAGCGCGGCGGTTACTCCCGCCGCCAGCTGATTGAACTGATCCAGAACGCCGCCGATCAAATCGCTGGCGCGGAGCGCCCTGCCGCCGGCGGACGTATTGAGGTGCGCCTGACGGCGGACTGTCTCTATTGCGCCGACGATGGCGACCGGCTCAGCCAGGACGGCGTCACGGCGCTGATGCATGCGCGGCTGGGCACCAAACGCGGCGGGCCGCACATCGGCCGTTTCGGGATCGGCTTCAAGTCGATCCTGCGCTTCAGCGACCATCCAGCCATCTTCAGTCGCGGTGGCGGCATCCAGTGGGACGCCGACGAGGCCGCCCGACGCATCCGCGACGTCGTTCCCGACGCCGAGCAATTTCCCGTCCTCCGCCTGGCCGCGTCCGCCGACGCCGCCGGCGAAGCGAGGCGCGATCCCGTGCTCGCCGAGCTCATGCAATGGGCGCAGAACATCGTCCGGCTGCCGCTCGTCAACCGCCCCGACGACGAGGCGTCGACAGTGCAGCTCGCGCATCAATTGTCCAGCTTCGAGCCTGAATTTCTGCTCTTCGTCCCGCATGTGCAGCGCCTCGACCTGATCGATGAACATGGCAAGATCAGTCGCACGCGCGCCTTCAGCGTCGCGCGCAATGGCAGCGCGGGCGATGTCCTGGAGCTGCGCAGCGCCGGACGTTCATCGCGCTGGCGTATGTTCACACGCCAGCATCACCTCTCCGACGCGGCGCGGGCGGACAGTCGCGCTCCCGAGGGAGTGCGCGAGATGCAGATCTCGTGGGCGGCGCCGCTCGACCCGCGCACCACCGAAATGCGCTTCTGGGCCTACTTCCCGACCTCCGCGCCGAGCCTGGTCCGGGGCATCCTCAACGCGCCCTGGGAGACTGACGACAGCCGCGCGACGGTGCTGCTCGAGAACCGTTGCAATGAGGAA
>RKRS01000213.1 GCA_007571275.1 Dehalococcoidia bacterium | reverse complement strand
GCCGCTTGCGTCGCGGAAAACCGGCCAGAGCAAGAGCGATCTCCACATTTTGCCGCGCAGTGAGCATTTGGAGCAGATTGAACGCCTGAAAGACGAATCCGAGCGTCTTGAGTCTCAGCTCGGCGCGTTGCTCTCGGCCAAGATCCTGCGCGGCCTGGTTGCGGACTCGCACCTCCCCGGCCGTCGGTGAATCGACCAGACCCAGCAGCTGCAACAGCGTTGACTTACCGGAGCCTGATGGTCCTGCAATGGCGATGAAGTCTCCCTGGTGAATGTCCAGGTTGAGCGGCTCGAGCGCATGGATGGTTTGTTCGCCGAGTCGGTAGATGCGCTCCAGATTTCGCACCGAGAGCAAGGGCGTTCGTTCTTCGGGCGCCTCGAGGGCACTCGACTTGGGTTGTTGGTCACTCATGGAGCGGTCTCACTCGTAGCGCAGCGCGATGATCGGATCGACCTGGACCGCGCGCCAGGCTGGCATCAGCGCTGCGACTATTGAGCATAGGCTGAGAATCCCGGCTGCCCCCCACTCGATCTCTCGGGAACGCAGACTCACCGCGTCGGGGCCAAGCGCCTGCCGAATCACGAGCCGCGACATGGGTACCCCAACCATCGATCCAGCCATGGCGAACCCAGCCGATTCCGACAGGATCAGCGACAGCAACGACCGCCGCGGCGCTCCGATGGCGCGTAATGTGCCGAGCTCACGGGTGCGTTCCAGCACGGAGACGAACATCACGATGGCAATCAACAGCGCCGCCACAGATACCGATGTCCAGCGCACGACGTCGAACAGCTGGTTCACCCGATCCAGCAACTTGCGGGCGTTTGCCGCCAATTGACGATCGGAGATCACCATCAGCTCTTCGTGATTTGCCTCGATTGTTTTCTGTAGTGGATCGATATCCGAAGCGCGTTTCGGCGATACCAGCAATGCCGTCACCGAGTCGGGAGACTGTAACACGCATTGCGCCTGCTCCAGTGGTACCAGGACTGCCGAACGCAGCAGCTGATTGGTCTCTGGTTCAAGAATGCCCTGTACCTCGAACTCGGTACCGCGAACGGCAATCGTGCTGCCCAGCGCGGCGAGCGCAATCGGTCCAACCGGCGACGGTACTTCCGTCGTCGCGGAAGCCACACGAGCGAAGTGACGCGCGGCGAGAACGCCAAGGATCGCAGGCGGCGCAGCGTCAGAGTCGTTGTCTGCATTGCGCTCAGGAAACCTGGAGCGCCCGGCCAGCGCTGTTGCGCCATTGAGGAAGACATCCTCCTTGCCCTCTTCAATCCCGACCAGCAGCGCCTCCGGCGGCGCGGTCGGATAGGGCGGCGGGGCGAGAGAGGCAAACGAGACCATCGTCGAGCGCTGTTGATCGACCGACGGGTGCGAGATCACGGTGGCCGCTTCGGATACCGAGATCGTTGAAGAGATCGGCGGCCACTCAATGCCCGAGAGACCGGTCAGGCCGCGCGATTGCACGAACAGGATGCCGGTAAATCGTTGTACCTGCAGATCGAGATCTTCGGTAATGAAGCGCATCACGGTAGTAACCACGATGTACAGGTTGACGCAGACGCCAAAGCCCAGCACCGTCAACGCGCTGCGTAGTTTTTTTGTCAGCAGTTGTTGGACAGCCAGAATGAACACCGCGCGCTCCTGCTGCCATGAGCTTAGCGGTCACCGGGTTGGAAGCACGAATGGCATAAAGAAACCCGCAGCCCAAAGGCCACGGGTTTCTTCCCTTGCCTATGCGCAGAGTCAGCGAGTCGTGCGTACCCAGCGTCGCACGCCGACGGCGCCAACACCTACACCAACCGCAGCCAGCACAGCCAGGAGGATACCCAGCACTGAGCCGCTGTCGCTGGAGGTTGCGGCCAATCCGCCAGTTCCCGTATTCGGCATCGCATCGCCCATGGCATCTGAGTCCATCGCATCGTCACCAGGCACATCACTGATGTCTTCGATCACCAGCATCGCCTGCACACCGCTCCACGCGGCGCTCTCCGAGATCGAAGCGCCGACATCATAAGCGTGCAGCGCGACCTCGACCCGAGCCAGTGGCAGGTGGGTGTCAGGGTCCCACATCCCGACCGACTGCGCGCCAACAAACGTGCCGTCTGAGCCCACCAGTCCGTGAGCCGAAGACAGCTTGCAGCCGAACTCGAAGACCTCTTCAACCGATACAGACTCACCCGGCGCAACCTCACCAATGGTGTAGCGCTCCTGGACGAAGGTCATACCCATCGCGGTTTCCTCTTGCACAACAGCGGCTGCCGCGTTGGGATCACCACTCATGGCGATCTGTTCGATTTCCGCACTGGCCGCACCGCCAACGCTCCAGAGCAACCCATCTTCACAGTGACCAACCAACGCGCCACCGGAAATCGGCGTTGGCGGATCCGTCATATTCGTCAATGTGACTCGAAAGACAGTCGGAGGCATGGCTTGTGTGTTCTCTATCGCACCAAACAGTGACGCGCCAATCAGCGCAACGACTGCCACTACCCCCGCGGACAAAACTACTCGAACTCTCGTCATTTCACCCGTGCTTTCTATCTGTTGCAGCCAGTTGAAGCTGGCTCGCAGCGCAGGTGGCAGCTTACATGACGATCCTCAACTGCCGACAAACACGCCGCCGTCGGGATGCAGGATCTGCCCGGTGATGTAGCCGGCCTGATCGCTGAGCAGGAAGAGCGCCGCCTCCGCAATATCCGATGGCTCGCCCAACCGATTCAGGGGAATACTCTCAATTCGCCGCTGCCGCCGCTCTTCGTCCGTCGTAACGGCGAGGGTCATCGGCGTATCGATCAAGCCAGGCGCGACCGTATTCACGCGAATCTTCTCGGACGCCAGTTCAAGCGCCAGGCAGCGAGTCATCATCCAGACGCCGGTTTTGGAAACGCAGTAGTCAGCCATGCCGCGGATCGGCGCCTTGGCCGCGCCAGATGAAATGTTGACAATCGCCCCGCCTTCGCCCTGGGCGATCATCCGTCGGGCGACGGCCCGATCGGTCAGCATCACTCCCGTCAGATTGACAGCGAGCACCTTCTCCCAATACTCGACCGGCTTGTGGATCACGTATCGCTGAGCCCCGCCCAGCAGTGGCTCGCCTTCGGTCACCTCGCCCGAGACGTAGCCGGCGTGGGATATGCCCGCTGCGGCGATGCACAGGTCCAGCCGACCGAAGTGATCGAGCGCCGCCTGCGCCATCGCCTCGCAGTCCGACTCTCGCGTCACATCGACGCCTACGTAGACGGCGTGTCCACCAGCCGCTTCGACCATCGCAACAGTCTCAGGGCCGCGTTCATCGTCGTGTAGCCCTGCCACAACGACTGAGGCGCCTTCGCGCCCGAGTCGGATCGATGATTCTCGCCCCATGCCGCTCGCGCCACCGGTGACAACGGCGACCTTGTCCTGAAAACGGTTGAGCGACTGCTCGGGTGGCAACGGCATGCTTGTGCTCCTCGTGTGAAATTGGATCTTCCGGTGATTCTGAACGACGCCAAGATATCGGCTGGGGCTATTCGTTGCGAAGCGCGGCGATTGGATCGATCACGGTCGCCCGCCAGGCTGGGTAGAGACCGCTGAGCAATCCGATCCCCGCCGAGACGCCAAACGCCGCGGCAATCGACCACGCCTGGATCACCGTGGTGATCTCCTGGTCGCCGACGCTACTACCGTCGACCAACAGCGATGCGGCCACGCCAATGAGAATGCCGAGCACTCCACCGAACACGCTGAGCGCCAATGCTTCGGTCACGAATTGATTGACGATGTCTGTCGCTGTCGCGCCGACGGCGCGCCGAATTCCGATCTCCCGAGTTCGTTCAGTGACTGAAACCAGCATGATGTTCATCACTCCGATGCCACCGACCAGCAGTGAAATCCCGGCGATGCTGCCCAGCAGGATCGAGAGCGTGTTGGCCACTTCCGAAGCCGCATCCAGGAGGTCGTCCTGACTTTCAATCGTGAAGTCCGGGTCAGTGCGGTTATGTCGGAAGAGCAGCAGATCGCTGACCTGCTGTTTCACTTCCTCAGTGTTAGCGCCGGGAGTGGTTTGCACATTGATCTGGGTCACACGCAGATCGCCACTCGGCGTGTAGAGGAAGCGGAATCGATTGGCCAGACCCGTGAGCGGCACAAACACCTGATCGTCGGCGTCGGCTGCGCCTCCCACTTCCTGCAATACGCCAATCACGGTGAAGCCAAACACCACGCGGCCAGCGAGGAATGACAGGCGTACTTCCTGTCCAATCGGATCGACGCCCGGGTACAACGTCTCGGCGACCCGTGCGCCCAGTACAGCTACGAGACTGCCGGCGTTGTCATGCGATGGTGCGATGAAGGATCCCGATGAGACTTCCAGATCACGCACTTCGGCGTAGTTGGAGAAGGTAAAGACCGACTCGGCGCCAACGTTGTTCGCTCCCGCGATGGCCTGAGTGTCACCGGTGATATGCGAGGTCACCGCCGAGATCGCTGGATTGCCGTTCGCGGCGATCGCCTGCGCGTCAGCCTGAGTCAGAGTCGTGGTGATCAGCGCTGAGCCGCCGCCCTGCTGTGTTGTTGCGGCCGCCGACGGTTCAACGAAGATCAGATCAGTGCCTAGCCCGCGGATCTGATCGCTGACGCCCTGCTGTGTCCCCTGTCCAACCGCAATCAATGCAATCACCGAGCTCACGCCGATCACGAGGCCGAGCAATGTCAGCAAACTGCGCAGTCGGTTGGCGATAATCGCCCGCACCGCGATCCGCAAGGCGTCGAGCACACTCACGTCACTGACTCGCCATGGTGCTGGTAGTCCGGGCGCCGGTATCTTCGACGATGTTCCCGTCGCGCATCCTCACCGTGCGATGAGCGAATGCGGCCACCTCCGGCTCGTGCGTGACCAGAATGATCGTCATCCCGTGCTGATCAACCAGATCGCTGAGCAATGTCATCACTTCGCGGCCAGTTGCGGTATCGAGCGCGCCGGTCGGTTCATCGGCCAGGACGACCAACGGATCGACGACGAGCGACCGCGCGATTGCGACTCGCTGCTGTTCGCCACCAGAGAGCTGCGTCGGCTTGTGTCCAATTCGTTCTGCAAGTCCCACACGCACGAGCGCCTCGGCCGCTCGACGTCGACGATCCCGAACGCCCTGGTAGATCAGTGGCAGCTCGACCTGTTCGAGGGCGCTCATTCTCGGTAACAGCGAATAGGACTGGAAGACGAAGCCGAACGCGGTGCCGCGCAACCGCGCTCGAGCGTGCTCGCTTAATCCGGCGACGTTCTGCCCTGAGAGCAGATAGGCGCCTTCATCAGGTCGGTCGAGTAGACCGATGATGTTCATCAGGGTGCTCTTGCCGGAGCCGGATTGTCCCATAATCGCGACGAATTCTCCACGCTCGATCTCCAGGTTCACGCCATTCAGCGCATGAATCCGGGTCTCGCCGGCGATGAACGTTTTGCGAACCGCTTCGAGCCGAATCATCTTGGACCTCCTGCGCCGGCGGGTGGGCCCGCTCCGCCAGGCAGACCGCCTCCCACGCCTCCACCAGGTAGCTGGGTTGCGCTGTACGCGATCCCCTCAGAGTCGGCGCCGACCAGCACCGTTGCCCCATCCTCGAGTCCGGAGAGAATCTCGACGTTCGTCCCGTCCGTCTCGCCGATCTGTACAGGGAGTCGCTCCCAACTCACACCTTCGCCTGGAATAGCGACGTAGAACGCGCCGTCAATCTGCCGCACAGCTGAAGTGGAGACCAGGACTGCCTCATCCCTGACCGCGGTCAGGATCGTGACCGTGGCGCTCATCCCGTCGACCGGCAACTGTCGGTTGTCATCGACCGCCGCCGTGCCGCCGGCTGCGCCTCCACCACCGGCGAACCGAGCCAGCAACGCGCGGAGTTGGGCTCGTTGTTCGTCGCTGATGTCAAAGTCCTCGGGCAGCTCCACACCGCCGGGCAAGGGATCGCCGTTGGCGATTGCCTGTACCACCTGGAGCACAGTGACGCCCTCAGGCAAATCCAGCGATTCCAACCAGGCGCGGAATCTGGCCACAGCTTGCGGATCAGCGCTAGCGGCTCCCTGCCCGCCCCCACCCTGTGCTCCAGCCGCTTGCGGCTGAGGCGCAGGCACAGTCACGCCAAGCGCCTGTAGATCAGCGCGAGCAGCCTGAATCGCCAGTGGCGAGAGCACGGTCGCCTCGACTGCGTACGTCACTACTCCTTGCTCGACGCTGGGTACGCGGCTGATTGACGTGATGCGCACTGGATACTGAACGCCTGCGATCGCATCAAACGACGCCACGCCGATTTGCAGTTCCTCAAGCTCGAAGATTTCCGCCTCGGTGACGGTCAGGGCGACCACAATTTCGTTACGCGTGCTGATGACCAGAGCAGTTGCGCCAGCGCCGATACGGTCACCCGGCTCAATCGTTACCTCCTCGACCACACCGTCGAACGGAGCGCTGATCACCAAGTCCTCCATCGCCGCCAATGCTTGCTCATACGTGATTTCAGCCAGGCGTACGTTTTGCTCCTGCTGAGCAATCGTGGTCGCTGTTGGCCCGGACATCAACTCGTCATATTGCGTCTGGGCCTCAGTCAATCCAGATTGCGCACTGGCCAGGGACAGTTCCGCCTCGAGGATGTCGTTTTCAGTCGGAGGCGCCAACAGCTCCGCGAGCTGCGCGTTGGCGGCGTCGCGGTTCGCCTGTGCCGCGGCGAGCGCCTGTTCAGCCTGATAGATGTCGTCTGGATTGGGTCCATCCAACAGATCATTCAGGTCTGTCCGGGCTGCGAGTAGTCCTGTTCGAGCTGCCGTAACCACCTGTTCCGCCTGGTCGATATCGCTCTGATCGGCGGGATTGAGCAACTCTTCCTGGTTGGCCTGAGCCGCTGCCAGGCCAGCGCGAGCCGCCAGGACCACCTGCCCCGCCTGGTATATCTTCGCATCCGATGCCGGACTCAGCAGCTCTTCCAACTTCGCTTCGGCGGCCCGCAAGGCGGCCTCAGCTGCCGTCACCGCCTCGGCCGCCTGCTCGACCTGCTCCGCTTCCGGATCTGTCAGTGCCGCCAGACGCGCCTCCGCCGCCATCAACGATGCAGACGCAGCTTCATGCGAATTGATCGCCGATTCCCAGTCCGCCTGCGCGTCGAGTAGCTCCCGCGCGCGCCGCTCCAGCGTGCTGCCGCTGTTTTCCGCCTTCGATTCCAGGACCGTCAGGAGTGCGTCATTGAGTGGCAGCGTTGCGCGACAGACTTCCGGCAAAGCGACAATGTCGTCGCAGAATCGCTCGTGCGCGCTTTCTAGCGCTTCCTCGGTCCGCTGGATATCCCGTTGGGTATTGGCGACGGGATTGCGCGCCTGCGCGACCGCTGAGCGTGCCGTCTCGATATCGGCCACGCTTGGCGTTCCAGATAGCGCTTCCAGTGCCTGCTCGGCGCTGCTGAGTTGGGCGGAGGCGGAAGCGACCGCCTGCTCGGCCGAGGCAATCTCAGCTGCCGGCGGCTCGCTGATGAGGTCTTCCAGGGCTTGCTCAGCATTCGAGAGCTGCGACGCTGCGTTGGCGACTGCCTGCTCAGCTGAGGCGACGGTGGCGTCGCTCGGCCCTTCGGTCAGTTCGGTCAATGCCTGCTCAGCTGTCGACAACTGCGCCTCGGCATTGGCGACGCCTTGTTGCGCTGCAGCGAGTTCGACTGCTGTGACTTCTGTGAGATCGGCGAGCGCCTGCTCAGCATTTGACAGTTGGTTGTTAGCGTTCGCGACCGCTTGTTCGGCCGCGTCAATCGCGCTGGCGTCAGGTGGCTCATTGATCTGCTGGAGTGTATGGCGAGCATTGATGACTTGCGCTTGGGCGTTGACGAGGATCCGTTCCGACGCTGCGATCGCCGATGCGGTCGGCGATGCCAACAGCTCTTCCAGCTTGAGCTGGGCCAGGCGCAGTTGCACTTCGGCCGTCTCCAACTGACGCTGCGCGTCTGCGTCATCCAGTCGGGCCAACGCATCACCGATTGATACCTCGTCGCCAATTGCCACGTCGACCGAATCAACCTCGCCGCCGCTGGCAAAGCTCAACGAGGCGGTCTGCGCCGCCGCAGCCGACCCTGATAACTCCACAGTGGTCGTCAGCTGGCCGGTGGTCGCAGTGACACGCTGCGGTTCGAAGGCGACCGCCTCTTCTTCGCTACGTGTGAAGAACCACGCCAGTACGGCGATCACGACGACGATCGCAATCCCGATCAAGTACATCCAGCGACGAGAGCCACGTCGGCCACGTACCAGAGCATCAATATCTATGTCTTGAGAGCTCACAGCCAACCCGCCGTTTCACCTATCGGAAATGCACGACGACGGAGTCAGTCATCGCGCTGACGGATATGGTAAAACCGTTACGTCAATTGCCCGTCAGACAGACGTTAGCGGGAGACACCAGCGGGGATCACTGAGTCTGAGTAGGATTCGGATTCAGCCAGTGAACAGGCCGCCGTCCGGGTGCAGAATCTGGCCCGTGATGTATCCCGCGTGGTCGCTCAACAGAAACAGCGACGCCTCGGCGATGTCCTCAGCTTCGCCCAGCCGCCCCAGCGGGACGATGCGCTCGAACGCGGCGCGGCGCTGCTCGTCCTGAGACAGGCCGAGCGCCATCGGCGTGTCGATCACGCCCGGCGCCACCGTGTTCACGCGGATGTTGTGCGGGGCCAGCTCCAGCGCAATACAACGGGTGAGCATCCAGACGCCAGCCTTCGAGACCGAATATTCGGCTGAGCCGGGCATCGGTATCTTGGCTGCGCCAGATGAGATGTTGACGATTGCGCCACCCTCGCCTTGCGCGATCATGCGACGCGCCACTGCGCGGTTGGTCAGCATGACGCCGGTTAGATTGACCGAGAGCACTTTCTCCCAATACTCGATCGGCTTGTTGATCACATGGCCCTCGCGGGTACCAGGCGTCAGATCATGCTCGGCGGGATCGCCCGTGATGTAGCGCGCGTGCAGAATGCCCGCGGCCGCCAGACACAGGTCGATCCGACCAAATGCGTCGACGGCCGCCTGTGCCGCGGCGTCGCAATCAGCTTCGCGTGAGACGTCTGCGCCGACGTATATGGCGTCACCGCCGCCCGCAGTGATCAGCTGCACAGTCTCCGCGCCGCGTGGATCGTCGGGCAGGCCAACGACAGCAACCGCAGCGCCCTCGCGGGCGAGGCGCACGGAAGCCTCGCGGCCCATCCCTGACGCCCCACCGGTGACCAGCGCCACCTTGCCCTGGAAGCGCGCAAATCCTGTCTCTGCCATTGTCTCAGGTCCGTATCTAGACGCCGTTGACCTCCTGCGGGTAGCGCCATGGCGACTCGGGTTGCTCGGCCTCTTCGTCGAGCGTCCAATGTGGCAGCGCCAGACCCTCGGCGACGTCGGCGAACACCATCCGCATCCTCGAGCCGATGCCGACTTGCCTGACAAGCTCAGGAGTTGCGAAATTTCCGTCTGCATCGACCAGGTTGCCGGCCACTCGCAGCGCTTCGTGCTCGGTCGGAACGCCTGACTGCGTATCCAGCTCGACCAGCAGAATCATGTAGGGCGCGCGCGCGCGGAACGCAGGCTGGATCGCGTGGTGGACCTCGCCATATGAGTGCACTGTGCCGCGCGCGTCGACCGGCACCCAGTTGAACTCTCGTCCGGAGCACCAGGGGCAGGCCGTGCCCGGCGGATAGCGGACCAGTCCGCAGTCCTCGTCGGCGCACTGCTGGAGATGGAAATCGTGGTCGGCGCAGTGCTGGAAGTAGGCCAGGTTTTCGTTGTCCAGATCAAGGACCGTGAGGGTCATGCCAAGATATTCACCCTGCGGCATCGTCAGCTCCCGTTCGTTTCTGTTCAGACTGACTCGGAATGTGTCGCTTAGCCCTTGCGCATGATCAGCGAGGAGCCGGTGCCGGGCATCGCCCAGCCCAGATTCTGCGTGATCTCCAGGTCTGGTACCTGGCGACAGCCGCCGCCGGCCGCCGGCTCGGCGTAGTTGTAGCTGTGAATGCGCTTGCCCTGATCGTCGAGCGGACAGTAGCAATCGACCTCGCCGCGCAGCTGGCGCACGTTCTCGATGATCATGTTCATCCCGTGCGTGTAGCCCTCGCAGAGATGACCGCCCGAGGTGTTGTTCGGTCGCTCGCCACCAAGCCGCATGATGCCCGACGACACATAGTCGCCGCCTTCACCCTTCTTGCAGAAGCCGTAGTCCTCGAGCTGCAACATCGAGGTGAACGTGAAGGCGTCGTAGGCGCCGGTGCACTGGATATCTTCCGGGCCGACGCCGGCGTTGCGGTAGATCAGGTCCTTGATGTAGTGCCCGGCCACGGTCGAAATCGGTCCGTGCTGGAAGTGCATGTCGATGCGCGGCTTGCAGACGCGTCCGGCCACACCGAGGATGCGGGCCGGCAACTGTTGGTAGTCGTAGGCGCGGTCAACCGACGTGACAATCAGCGCCGTGGCGTTGTCAGTCTCGACGCAGCAGTCGAGCAGGTGCAGCGGCTTGCAGATCATGCGCGAGTTGACCACGTCCTCGACCGTCACGCGCTGCTTGTAGTACGCCTTCGGGTTGTTCGATGCGTGCTCTGAGTGGATCACCTTGACCATCGCCACCTGCTCGGGCGTGGTGCCATAGTCGTACATGTGGCGCATGAAGGTCGGTGAGAAGTTCTGGCCGGCCGAGAACCAGCCGTAGGCCGCGCTGTGCAGGGCGTCACCGCCGACTGGCACCGAGGCTCGAGCGCCGGTGCCGCCGATCCGCACCTGCGAGTACCCGTTCATCGAGCGGAAAACCACCACCGTCTCGCACATGCCCGCCTCGATGGCGCCAATCGCGAGACCGATCAGCGCCTCGGAAGAAGAACCGCCACCCTGGACGTCCATGTAGAAATTGAGTCGGATGCCAAGATCGCCGGCGAGCATCGGTGAGGCGGTGGAGTCATTGCCGGAGTAGGACATCATGCCGTCGATCTCTGAGGCCGGGATGCCGGCGTCATCCATCGCGTTCTTGATCGCCCAGGTACCCAATGCGCGGGTAGTCATGCCCGACCCGCGTGTGTAAGTCGTTTCGCCAACGCCAATGATGGCGTACTTGTCGCGCAGATACTTGCCTGCTGTCGCGTCAATGTCGGTGGTCACCGCTTGCTCCTCTCTCGGACATCACGTCAGGCCGCCGATGTTGTCAGCATCAGGCGGAACGTAGGCAGTCTAGGACAGTACATGGGTGCGCTACGGGCCGACCGCCGCGCCTGACGATTTCTGTGGCTCTCGGGAAAAGATATCGGCGTATAACGCCTCCGCAGCCGGGCCCGACAGCGCGGCCATTTCCTGATACGCCTGACGCCGATACCCCCAGCCAAACTCCGATCGCTCCACCTGCTCGAGCCAGTCGAACAGATGAACGGTGGCCAGGTCACGTAAATCGTTCGCGTCCACGCTGATCTGAACGCCGTCGCGGTCGCTGATCGTCAGTTTCGCCGGTTCGGATTCGCCCTCGAGCGCTGCCGAAACCGCGTGGTCAAAACTGGCCCGATCCATCACGCAGTTCAGCCAGGCCAGGCGCTCGGCGCGCGATCCGATCAGTTGGCGGATGCGGTCACGCTCGGAGAGCGGCAAGCAGAAGTCCTGGAATCGCTCAGTGCCGTAGATCGAGTGGAACAGGCCAGCCACGGCCAGTTCCTCGTCGACTCCGTGCGCAGCGAGCAGATCGTGCACCGCAATCAGGTGCCTGAGGAAATCGTGACCGGTGTGGTCGATCTCCGCAGTACCCAAGCCTCGCAGATAGTCGATCAGCTGTTGCGCTGCGGCCATTGCGTCATCTCCTCGGCGCTCTGTCTACGACGGCGACTATTCTAAATCTGACCGCTGCCCCACCGACAGATCGACTCGCGGCGAGACGGAAGGAATACTCCATGGCCAGTCTGACTGATGCACAGGTGCGCGAAGCTGCTGATTTCCTTGACGAAGCGACTGCCAATGGATTGCCGTTGCCGCAGATTCCTGAGTCCTGTCGACCGCAGAGCGCGACTGATGGCGGACGCATCTACTGGGAGCGTTGGTCGCGCAACCAGCGTCCGGCGATCGCCTGGAAAGCGGCGGTGATCAATGACGACATGGTGCTTGCGCCGTTTTTCGAGGGCATGGTGATGGATTCCCCAGCCTCAATTCCCGGCGCGATGTTCGTGACCTGCATCCTGGAAGCGGAAGTCGCGTTCCGAATGGGTCGCGCGTTCGAACCGTCGGGCGACGGACACAGCGCGGAATCAGTGCTGGACGGCGTCTCCAACGCCTACATCGTGATCGAAGCGCCCAACAACCGCTACGACGGTGGCGGAGCCATGCCCAGCATGGCCGCCGATGGCGTCGGCAACCAGGCGCTGATCATCGGTCCCGAGATCGACGATTGGCAGTCACGGGAATTGGTCGCGCTGCCATGCGAGATCCTGATCAACGGAGAGAGCGTGGCTGAGGGACGCGATGGCCGCCCGAATCCGACCGAGGTGTTGGTCGCAACGGTCAACGAGATCAACAATCGCGGCATGACCGTCAGCGCCGGCGAGGTGATCACCACTGGCGCCGCCGCGATCCACGTCCCTGGTCAGGCGGGGCAAGAGGTCGTGATCCGCTTCCCCGGTATCGGCGACGTCGAACTCAAACTCACATAGGGTCACAGCAGACTCGGAACGAAAGGCTCGCAGAATGCGCTACAAGATTCTGGGCCGCAGTGGACTTCGAGTGTCGGAGCTCGCGCTCGGCACGATGATGATGGGTCCCGAAGAGCCAGGGCGCGCCGGGCCACTCGAAAGTCGTCGGATCATGGAGGCGTACGCCGAGCAGGGCGGCAACTTCTTCGATTCGGCGCCGGTCTACAACAACGGACAGAGCGAGCAGGCGCTGGGCGAGTTCGTCAACACCGATCGCGAACGCTATGTCGTGACAACGAAGTACACCAATGTCATGTACAGCGGACTCGACCCTCGAATTCCTGATGACCCGAATCGCGGTGGCAACCACAAGAAGAGCATGGTCCAATCGGTTGAGGGCAGCCTGCGGCGCATGAATCTCGATTACATCGACCTGCTCTGGATTCACCTGTGGGACTTTTCGATGGATATCGAAGACGTCATGCGCTCGGTCAACGACCTGGTGCAGCAGGGCAAGGTGCTGCATTTCGGTCTGTGCAACACGCCGGCCTGGGTCGTGGCGCGCGGTCAGACAGCAGCGACGATTCGCGGCTGGGAACCGATCTCGGCGCTGCAGTATCAGTACAACCTGATCGAACGTGATCTGGAATTCGAACTCATTCCCTGCGCCAATGCCCTGGGGATCGCGGTGACGGCATTCTCACCGTTGAGCGGCGGGTTCCTCACTGGCAAGTACACCCGAGACGTCGAGCGAGAGAGCAGCCGCCTGGACGGCAACTGGTTCGACACGCTGGAGAATTACAGCGAGCAAGACTTTATCGTCGCGCGCAAGGTGGATGAAATCGCCGACCGGCTGGGTACCAGTTCGTCGGCGGTCGCGCTGTCGTGGGTGCAGCAACGCGGCGTGCTGCCGATGGTCGGCGCGCGGACCGCAGAACAGATTATCGACAGTCTCAAATTCCTGTCAGTCGAGCTCAGCGACGAGGACATGCAGGAACTGAACCAGGCGAGCGCTACCGAGTGGCCCTGGACCTACAACCTGATGCAGGGAGAGCGAAGCTCCGTGATTCGCCAGCTGGCTGCCGGAGGCATGCTGGAACAGATCGATAATCCCGGGTTCCCGGGCTAGCCGCTACTCAACGCGACCGATTCCATCGACCTTCCAGACGCCTTCGAGCTCCACCCACTTGGTGAAGATTGTGCCCTCGCCGTCGTCGCCGCGGAAGGTGATGTGCAGCAGGTTGTCGCCCTGATCAGCGATTTCGTATGAGTCGGAGCCCGCAGCCGAATCAGGCTGCGCCTGCAGCGCCATCGCCTGGCCGATGCCGACCGGCGTGAAGACCGGCATCAGTCCCGCCACATTATTGGCGATCAGGTCGTTCGCAAACTGCTCGGCGGCCTGCAGAAGATCGGCGGAATCGGACATCGGCGTGCTCCTCTACCCACTGTGACATTGATTGGCGCTGCGTAAGCGTCTGGTATGCGGTCAGTACTCGTTCCGCGATGTGTTCGGATTTTCGTCCAAGCGCAGTTTCAGCCTACAGGAGAGGGGATAGGCTGAATCGAAGCTGCATATCAGCGAATGCTCCGGCCGACGCAGCCGTGTATCGGTCTGCATTGGCCGAAATCGGGAGGCGAAGATGAGCAGAGGTCCGCTAGGTATCGACGTCGAGGCTGCGCCACAGAAGAACGCAACCGCGCCGACGGATGACGAGTCCATTATCTGGGCCTCCAACGTGCACAAGACCTACGACGCCGGCGGCAGCCCGGTCCACGCGTTGCGCGGTGTCTCGCTCTCAGTCGCGCGTGGCGAGATGGTCTCGATCATGGGGCCGTCCGGTTGCGGCAAAACCACGCTGCTGAACTGCCTCTCTGGCCTGGAAACGGTTGATCAAGGCGAAATTTCCATCGAAGGTCGCATGATCCAGGGCATGCCCGATGCCGAGCGGACCGATCACCGGGCTCAGCGCATGGGCTTCATCTTCCAGTTCTACAATCTGCTGCCGGTGCTCTCGGCGGTCGAGAATGTTGAGCTGCCGCTGCTGCTGGGCGGCGTCGGACAGGGTGAGTCGCGCGAGCGAGCCCAACAGGCGTTGGACAACGTCGGGTTGCTCGACTGGGCCAGCCACCGGCCGGCCCAGCTCTCAGGCGGTCAGCGACAACGCGTCACCATCGCCCGCGCGCTGGTCAACAACCCCGCGATCGTCTGGGGCGACGAACCGACCGGCGATCTCGACTCCACCAACGCCAATCAGATCATGGAGCTGCTCGAGGAGCTGAACCAGCGCAACCGACAGACGTTCGTGATCGTCACCCACGACGAAGACATCGGCCGCCGCGCCAATCGCACCATCCACATGCGCGACGGTGAGATCGAAGGCGAAACCATCCACCGCCGGTTGGGCAGCTGACTGTCAGAGATCAAGTCCGGGTGACGCCCTGAAGGGGTGACGTGACATGGAAGAACTGTTTGGCCTGCCGACCATCCAGCTGATGTGGATCGTGGTCGCCATCGTCGGCGTCGCGGCCGCCGTCATCGGATACATCTTTTTCAAGCGACCGATTCTCGTGCGTATGGGACTGCGAAACATTCCGCGCCGTCGCGCCCAGACCGTGCTGGTCACGATGGGACTCACGCTCGCCACGATCATCGTCACTATTGCGTTTTCGACTGGCGACTCGCTGGCAGTCAGTATCCGCGACACCGCCATCGACGGCCTGCAGCGCGTCGATCATCTGATCAGCGCGGAAGAAGTGGCGGGCGACGCCGGGTTCGAGCAGACGGAGGGTATCCCGCAGCAGGTGCTCGACGACCTGAGCGCGGAATTTGCCGGAGACGAGCGAGTCGACGCCGTCTTTGGCGCCCGGTTTGAACTGGTCCCGGCCGAGCATCCTGATGCCGGTCAGACCGAGCCCGAGTTTTATCTTGTGGGACTCGATCCCGATTTGGCCACGCGCATTGGCGCTGTGGTAGATGAGAGCGGCGACCCACTCGCCCTGAATGCGCTGGCAGCCAATGAGATCGTGATCAACCAACGAGCAGCGCGTGAGCTGGCAGCCGGGCCGGGCGATGTGGTCCGGCTGTACGTACAGGGATCTGCTCGTCCATTCACCGTCGCCGCGATCGGTAATGACGCGATTCTCTCGGGCAACGTTGGCGAGGGGACCGCGGGCGGAGTTATGGGTGTCGGCGCGTTCCAGTCATTGCTCGGCAGCGAGCTATCGCCGCCCGGCCAGTGGTCGTCCATCGTGATCAGCGGCGCTGGCGGCGTTGAGGGCGCACTGGACGTATCTGACTCGCTGGACGCTGATATCAGCGCGGCGCTCATCCGCCTTGGTCAAGAGAACCCCGCCCTCTACGAGCCGAACGAACTGGCGCGGTTCAGTTCCGAGCCACTCAAGGCCAACCTGCTCGAAGACGCTGAACTGATCGCCAGCGTCTTCACGACCCTCTTCCTGTTCATGGGATCGTTTTCTGTCGCCGCGGGCATTCTGCTCATCTTCCTGATCTTCGCCATGCTTGCCGAGGAGCGAAAGCCGGAAATGGGTATTGCCCGCGCCGTCGGCATGCAGCGCAACGACCTGATCCAGATGTACATCTCCGAGGGCATGGTCTACAACATGGGCGCCGCAGCCATCGGAGTGGTGCTCGGTCTGTTGTTCGCCCTTGGCATGATCGCGGTCATGAATGAGGGATTCCAGAACTTTGGCTTCCAGTTCACCTGGGCCGTGACCATCAAGAGTCTGGTCATCTCCGCCGGAATCGGGATCGTGATCACGTTCATCACGGTGGTCTTCTCCAGTTTCCGCGCCGCCCGACTGAACATCGTCGCGGCAATCCGCGATATCCCGGAATCGCAGTACGAGGAAACGTATGCGCTGACGGGCTGGCGTGTGCTCAGGAACGTGCTCGGCGTCTTCACAACCGCCATCGGCATGGCGCTGCTGATCACAACGCCAGTGACACTGATTCTCGGCGCCCTGCTGCTGATGATGGACCAGCCCTGGTCGCGTCGTCTCGCGCCTCGGGTATTCCTGCTCGGCTGGCGAGTACTGCGCTGGAATCCGCAGTGGTGGGTGTTGTTTGTCATTGGCGGCATCTATCTGCTGAGCATTGGCCTGCAAGATGAGTTCTTGTTGCCATACATGACCGGCGTGTCGCTGATCCCCTTCGGCATCGTGATGGGACTGAACAAACTGCGACTCGGCGGAAGGCGCATTCCCCAACGCCTGCTCTACACAGTTGGCACCGGGTTCGTGATGTTCCTCTGGTTCATCCCCAACAGATGGCACGAGGACGTATTCAACACCACTCTCCAGGGTGGGCCAGAGCTGTTTGTCCTTGCTGGCACCATGCTCACTGCGGCCGGGACGCTGCTCCTGGTCTTCAATCTCGACATCATCGTCGGAGCGATCCGTGCCGCGGTTGGCGGCATCGGCCGACTGGCGCCGGTGATCCGTACGGCAGCCGCGTATCCCGCCGCAGCCCGCTATCGAACCGGCATGACGATCGCGATGATCGCCCTGATCACGTTCGCCCTGGTCAATTTCAGTACGATCAACGCTTCGTTTAGCCAGGCGTTCGCCGGTGACGGCACGGCCAGTGGATTTGAAGTCCTCGCGTATAGCACTGATGTCAATGAAGTCAACGACATCCGCGCCGGCTTGCAGCAGGCCGGAGCCAATGATGTGCTCGCTGACATTGACAACGCCGGGCGATTGGATGTTGGCCCCGAACGAGGCACTCGCGCGCTCACTGTCCTGACTGAAGAATGGGACGCTGTCGCCAATGCTCTGATCCTGGGGAGCGATGGACAGCCTGGCTTGATCGAGACTGATGTGGCGACCGTCCCGGTTGAAGATCGGGGCGCAGTGATTCTGGGCGGGATTGATACCGATTTCATCGATGGACAGGAAATCACGCTACAGGCCATCTCGCATCGCTACGAAAGCGAGAGTGAAGTCTGGGCCGCCATTCGCAGTGGTGAGCCGGTCGCTGTGGCCACAGACGATGCGGTGGGAGGCGGTTTTGCCGGATTCGGCGGGAATGGCCTGGATCCCTGGTCAGCGCCCGAATCGATCAATGAGGACTCCACCCGACTCCCGTTGATCATGGTCGAGCTGGGGCTTGGGGAACGCGCCCAGCGCGTGGAGATCATCGGTGTGATTGACGAAATCACGGGAGAGTTTATCGACCTCGACGGTGAAACCGGGTCGTTACCTACATTGCTGCTGCCCATAGATATCGCCACGCAAGTTACCGGCGAGCCGTCGTACACCAGACACTACGTCTCCATCACTTCAGACGCCGATTCTCTGGAGGTCGCACAAGGCATCGAGCGTGAGCTGCGCATCTCCGCAGTCGATATCAAAGGCGAGATCGAGCGCCAGCAAAGTTTCCAGTCATCGATTCTGGCCCTGTTCCAGGGATTCATCGGTATCGGTCTGGTAGCCGGCCTGGCTGCCCTGGGCGTGATCGCGCTGCGCGCGGTGGTTGAACGGCGTCAACAGATCGGCGTGCTGCGCGCCATCGGATTCCAGGCGCGGCTAGTCGGGTTCGAACTGTTGCTGGAAATGGCCTTCATCGCACTGCTGGGCCTGGGACTCGGTACAGCCCTGGCGTTAGGTCTGGCCTGGCGACTCTTTGCCGAAGGCACGTTCGGTGATATCTCGATGTACATTCCAGTTGGAACTGTGCTGCCGGTGCTGATCGGCGCGTTCATCGCTTCGCTGGTCCTCACCTACTTCCCGGCCAGACAGGCCGCGCGCACTACCATTGCCGAGGCGCTGCGATATGAGTGACGAATCCAATCAACTGAAACTGCTGCGTTCCCTGGCGTTCGGATATGACCGTGATTTGCCGTTCGACGCTAAGACCGCTGCCGCGGGTCAGGGCGGCGGTCTGACCGTTGAGCGATTCGAGATCACATCGCGCTACGAAGAACGCGTCTCGGGATTACTCATGCAGTCGGCTGACGCCGACGGCCCGCGCCCGCTGATTCTGATCGGGCATCCCGGCACGCTGGACAAGTCCAGCGACTACGTACTCTGGCCGGCGGAGCAGTGGGTTGCCCGAGGCGCGATCTGCGCCACCATCGATCAGGCCGGGCACGGCGAGCGGGCGCGGCGGCCGGTTTCGATGGAGGATTTCCAGCGCTGGCCGATGCGCCGACTTGATCAATCCCTGCAAACGGTGGTCGACTGGATGCGAACGCTCGATTATCTCTCGCAGCGACCAGAGGTTGATGCGAAGCGTGTCGGGTTTGTTGGGTTCTCCATGGGCGGTATGCGTGGCGCTCCGTTTGTCGGGCTCGACGAACGCGTGCAGGCGGCGTCCTTCTGCATCTCGGCAGCGAGCGCGCGCTCCGATCGGGGTGGGAGCGTCGGCTCACTGGCGAATGCGCTCAGCGATCCGGGCGTCTACGCGCCGATGATGGCGGGACGAGCGGTACAGGTGGTCGCTGGCGAGCGAGACGACCTGATCACGCCTGAGGCAACGCAGCGGTTCTATGACCAGCTCTCCGAGCCGCGAGAACTGGTCTGGCTGCCTTGCGGTCACTGGGATTTCATGCCGCAGGGCATTGCGCCGGTCGGTCCGTTCCTCGAACGAACACTGGGGTTCGGCGATTAGCTGAGCACGCCCGCGGCCGTGAGTTCCGCAACCTCTTCCGCCGAGTAACCCAATACGTCAGTTGCGATCTCAAAGGTGTGTTCGCCGAAGAGTGGCGCTGGCGAAGCGAGATAGCCAGGCGTTCGCTGCAGACTTACGATCGGGCCGTCGTAGAGGGAAATCCCGGTTTCTGGATGGTCAAGGTAGGCGTAGTAGCGGCGTTCAGCCAGGTGGGTATCGTGCTCGCACATGTCCTCGGCGTCCTGCACGAGTGAAGCCGCAACGCCGACAGCCTGTAGCTGCATCGCGAGCGACGCCGCGTCCAGTGAAGCCGTCCACGCTGACAGCGACTCATTCAGGGCTGCCTCATTCCTTCGCCGACCCAGCAGCGTCGAGAACCGATCATCCACGGTAAAGTCCGCGCTTTCGGCCAGCCTGCACAACGACTCCCACTGAGCGTCGTTTCCCACCGCAATGGCGATCCAGCGCTCGCGCCCGGATCGATCATCGGCGCAACGATAGACGCCGTGCGGACACATCCAGCTGGACTGATTGCCCTTCCTGTTCTGGGTGACGCCGTTCGTGGTGTAATCGAGCAGCGCGGGCCCCATCGTCGCAGCAACCGACTCGATTTGTGCCAACTCGATCCGTTGTCCCTGTCCGGTTCGTCGTCGATGCCGTAGCGCGGCCAGGATTGCCAGAACGGTATGGCCCGGATTCACCGCGTAGTCGGGATAGTTGGTACCAACCCCGACCGGCTTCCGTTCAGGGTCGCCGGATAGGTACGAGATACCTGTGGTCGGCGTGAGTACGGCGCCAAAGCCAAGGAAGTCACGATGCGGCCCGCTCAACCCCTGCATCGGCTGATAGGCGGCAATGATGTCTGGCTTAACCTCACAAAGCTCTTCGTAGGTCAGTCCCCAGCGCTGGATCACGCGTGGCGTGAGATTGGAGAGGAAGATGTCAGAGCGTTCAATCAGCCGTAGCGCAACGTCGCGCGAACCTTCAGCTGACATATTCAGCAGGAATGAGCGCTTGTCGGCATTGAAGTTATTGAAGTAGGCGCAGACGTTGTATCCCGACTTGCCAGGTTTCTGCGGCTGCCCCAGTCGCAAGCCGTCGACTCGGGCTTCCGACTCAATCCGAATCACGTCTGCGCCAAAATCAGCAAGCGTGCGTCCGGCGATTGGTCCTGCGCCGAACCATGAGAAATCGGCGACGCGAACGCCATCGAGTGGTCGTGCGCCATTTGCGGACGTCATACCGCGCCCTCTCCGGCAAATGCGATCAGATCTGCTGCGGGAATGCCGACCTCATCCACCCAAACCTCCTGGTTATGTTCGCCGATCTGCGGCGCTGGCCGACGGATGCTCGTCGGCGTTGCCGACAATCGATACGGCGGGCCGGGGAATTTCAGCGGCGCATCAGGCGCACCGAGCGTCGTGGGTTGGTCAAACTCAAGCCACCAGTGTCGCGCCTCGAGATGATGATCATCAGCGATGTCAGCAGGTGAAGCGACCATGCCGATCAGCAGTCGTCGCGCCTGACCCTGCTCATACGCATCTACCGAGGTTTTGCCGGCGTAAAACCTGCTCAGCACGTCCTGGGCGCGATTCATGATCGGCGCGAGCCGAGCCAATTCCTCTTGCGCGCCCAGCGCCCTCATGTTGAACGCGGCAAAGGTCTCGGCGTACTGCGGCTCGATCAAGTCTTCCGCCTGACCTTCCTCGTCCATCCAACGGATCAACTCCGACCACGGCGCGCCAAAACCGGGGATGCCGACAGCCGAGTAGATGTAACCGTCGAGCGTCTGGTAGGTGCCGATGCCTGGCATCCGATGCTGTTCGCCGATCCGCTCTCGTGAAGCGCCCTGAAAGTCCCACTGCAGATGCGCGGTCTCCTGACAGATCGAGAGCGCCTCCTGGATCGACGTTTCCACCCGCTGCCCGACTCCGCTCGCTTCAGCGTGCAAGAGGGCCAGCAACGCGCCTTGAGCCGCGGAGATGCCAGCCACGATGTACGCCTGATTCCCGGCAATCCGCATCGGCGCCCCATCCGGATAGCCGGCCAGCGTGGCAATGCCTGAGGCCGCCTGTGCGATCAGGTCAGTGACCTCCCAGCCTGATTTGGGTCCGTCCAGGCCAAAGCCGGTGACGGACGCCCAGATCAGCGCGGGTTGCGCCTCGAGATACGCGTCAGGATCGACGCCCTGGCGGATCAGCTCCGAGCGCTCTGCTGCTGTCCACGACTCAATCACGATGTCCGCGGTGTGCACCAGTTGGCCAAACAGCCAACGTCCGTCGAACTGCCCCAAATCAACTGTGACTGAGCGCTTGTTGGCGTTGAAGTACCAGAATCGCAGTGAATTTTCGCGACCGGGTCGGCCGTGGTAGTAAGGAGGGCGGGCTCGAGACGGATCGCCACCGACCGGTTCGACCTTGATCACGTCAGCGCCCAGATCGGCCAACAGCTTGCCTGTGTAGTGCCCCATCTCAGAGGTGAGGTCAAGGACGCGAACACCATCAAGCGCTGTGCTGCTCATCGTCATCTGCGTTGCCTGGCTGCACTCAGGCGGACAGCGCCACTTTGACGTTTGCGGGCAACCGAGAAGTGAATACCTCGACCGCCTCACGCACCATCTGCTCAAGCACCTCGGCCGCCGGGCGCAGCTCCTGCAGCAGACCGGAGATTTGACCAGCCGCGTTCATCAGCAGGTCTTCGCGATCGCCCTGTTTGGCGGCTTCCGCAATGTCAGCGATTAATAGTCCCTGCAAGCCCATCGGTAGCGCCTGCGTACCCGAGTCTTCCCAGGCCTCGATCAGTTCGTTGGTAATGTTGCGCATTGTCTTGCCCGAGTAGAGTCGCGTGACGCGTGTGTCCTCGTCCTTGGCGGCGAGAATACGGCGCTTGCGGAACTCATCCAGGTTGGCTTCCTGGGTTGGGATGAAGACCGTGCCGCACCAGACGCCAACGCAGCCCATGGCGAGCGCCGCCGCCAATCCGCGGCCGTCGCCGATCCCACCGGCCGCGACCACCGGTTTGGGAGCAACGGCGTCGAGCACTTGTGGGAGCAGCGCCATCGTGCCAATCCGCCCGGTGTGCCCGCCTGCTTCGTGGCCTTGCGCGACGACGATGTCGGCGTTGCCCTCACTGACTCGTCGCGCATTCTTGACATTGCCAACCAGCGAGATCACCTTGCCGCCCGACTCGTGCACCTGGTCGACGAACGGCGCCGGGTTACCAAGCCCGGTCGCAAGCACCGGCACCTGCATTCCGGTGATCGTGTCAACCTGATCCTGAGGAGTGAATCGCGGCGTGCGGACATCGGCCCGAGGCGCCTGCACATCAGGTAGCTCCAGGTTGACACGAATTTCACCAATCGCATCCTTGTGCTCATCTGGCAGGAGATCGCGTGGGTCAGCAGGGCGCTCCCGACCGCTGGGGCGACGCGCCACGTTGGAGGGCACCAGAATGTCGACGCCAAATGGACGGTCGGTGAGGTCCTGAATGCGGCGAATCTGGGCTTCCAGACGGTCGGGCGGGAAGCCAGCCGCGCCGAGCACGCCCAACCCGCCAGCGTTCGAGATCGCCGCGACCAGTTCCGGTCCCGCGACCCCTCCCTGGCCTCCGCCAACCGTAGGTCCCATGCCAGCCAGCGCAATGGGATATTCGATATCGAGCAGGTCGCACATCTCCGTGTGCAGGACAGGACGAGTCACAATTCACCAGCCGTTTCGCGCCTCAGCCGTGTCGCACAGCATTCGTATGCCGCGCGAGACAGCCTGCGGCAGCCTCTTCGTTTCCTCAGCATTGTTCTAGCCCATTGGCGCGTGGTCAATCCAGAATCGAATATCTACAGGGGTACCATAAGCGCATGACGACGGCAAAGATCAACGCCGCGAGCGAGGGTATCGCAGCGCTCTGGGCGGCAATCTCGAGTTTGATCATCAGAGCCGCCCGACGGCTGAAGCGACCTGTCCTGATTCTCGTCGGCAGCATTGTTGTCTTGTTGCTGCTGATCTTCATCCTGCAATCTGGACTGGGAGTTGACAGCGACGTCACGATCACCGACAGCCATCGACCTGAAATTGTGGGCGGCGAGTAGGTCGCGTCCGCGCAGTGAGAGGAACAGCATCGACCATGCCGAGACCGTCTGAAGCGCTGATGAACGAGGCTGGCGAGTGGATCGCCGAGCAACTTTCCGAGGAAGGTCTGATGGTCACCAGCGGCTTCGTCGATCTGGTGCTCGACATGGAGTGGACGGCGATTGAGGAAGGCGTGACGCCGGATGATCGGCCCGCAGTCGTCGCTGCCGTGATGCGGAAGATGGTTGCAGAGAACGTTCACGTCGGTCCCCCGCCCGATACGCTTTCGACGGACGGGATTGATACCTCACAGATTCGCCCGGTGCCGCAACAGTTCGTTGAGCAGGTCTTGAGCTGGGAAGACGATTTTCTCGGATTCGCCGGGATTCGCCGCTCGGATGTGGCGGGGTAGACAGATGTTCGGGCTACGCCACACCGTCACGATTGAGCCATCCGGGCTCAGGCTGGATGTGCCTGATGGTGAGCGGTTGATGCAGGCGGCGCGCGAGGCGGGGTTCTGGTGGCCGAACCAGTGCGATATGCAGTGTCGTTGCGCTGGCTGCTTTGTCACGGTGGTGGAGGGCGCGCAGTACCTGTCCGAGATGGGACGGGCTGAGGCGGAAGCGCTAGTGAATCAGCGTGGACAGCGCGCGCTTGACGAGCCCGTTCGTCTGGCATGTCAACTGGGTGTGTATGGCGATGTGACGGTTCGCAAAACCGGGGTCCGCTCGGGAGGGTGAGGCTGCATCATGCAGGGCATCCATGGGATTGATCTGGCGAGATTGGAAGCGTTTGTTGAGGTTGCGACTGCACGCTCGTTTTCACGAGCAGCGGAACGTCTGAATCTGACGCAGCCAACCGTCTCGGCTCGCATCGCCCAGATGGAAGCTCAACTGGGTGTCGGACTATTCGAGCGGCTGGGGCGTCGCGTGCGGCTGACCGACGCAGGTCAAGCCTTGCTGCCTCACGCTCAACGCACGTTGCAGGCCGCCCGAGACGCGGCGGAGGCGGTGCACGCGCTACGAGCGGGTGGTGGAGGCAGTCTCGTCATTGGCACAGCGCCGACGGTCGGCACGTATGTCCTGCCTGGCCTGTTGCAGCGCTACGCCGCTGCGCAACCCAACGTCGAGATCTCAATCCGTACCGGCCGCAGTCAGGAAGTCTCGCAAATGGTGCTGGACGATGAGGTGCAGATCGGTTTCGAGCGCGAACTCGGA
>RKRS01000092.1 GCA_007571275.1 Dehalococcoidia bacterium | reverse complement strand
TGTTGTCGGGACCCCAGCTGGAGAGACCGGCGGCGTTGGACGGATCTGACTCGCGTTTCGCTGCTGACGTGGCGGCGCGATTGATTTCGTCATTGTGCGCATCGGGCCGCACCAGGTCGCGTCCCGCGCAGAAGGCGCGTCCCGCCCCGGTAATGATCGCGACGTGTAGCTCATCATTCTGGTCAAACTCAGACCAGAACTCGTCGAGCTGACGTGACATTTCGGGATTGATCGCGTTCATCCGTTCCGGTCGATCGAGCGTGACCGTCGCGATCTTACTGTCGGTTTCGATGCGTACGGACATGAATGATTATCCGCCCGCGACTGCTGGCACGATGGACACTTCGTCACCCTGGTTCAGGGCAGTGTGTAATCCATCGAGAAAGCGCACGTCTTCGCCGTTGACGAAGAGGTTGACAAATCGGCGGATTTCCCCATCCTCATCAACGATCCGCTCGCCGATTCCAGGGAATTGCTGCTCCAGGTCGAGCACGAGGTGCTGCAGGGTATCGCCGGCCGCTTCGACGATGTCCCGATCGGATGTCAGGGAGCGTAGTGGGGTTGGGATACGCACGGAAACGCTCATCAACGGAGCTCCGATTCGTTATGATCTGTCTTGATTGACTAGAGGTTAGCGCGGGTCCCGATGGTCGTCTGCGCAGGCCGACGCAGTTTCAACGACCGACTCACAGCCAGAGACCCGAGCCGGTGAGCCGCTTACTCGTCTGGTTGATCAGGCTCCCAGAGGACGTGACAGATCCCACACGTCAGGGCGGAGATCACCTCGCGGCCGCCATCCGATTCCAGATCGAGCGTCTCATACTCGATATCCGCTTCAGCGCCGCAGTCCGGGCAGAGCGGGCGCAGCATGTAGTCGAAGTCGCCCGAGGTCACCGAGCTGCGATGCACCAGCGTGTCGATGTCGACCCACTCGTCGAACGGCACCGTCCGTACAGCGAAGCTGGCGAGATCAGCCGAGAAGTCGGGCGGATCGCCGGGCGCTCGTTCATCCCTGCGTCTACTCATATGCACAGTCTAGGGTTGTAACGCTCAATCGCAGGGCGTTACCGCCGATACATGGAGCGAACGGCGGAATCGGCGTCGTCGTCATTCCAGGCCTGGCGAGCGCTACCCCGACGGCCGGTGAAGATGTCGGAGTTGTTGATTCGTTTGTCCTCAGGGATCGAGTTGTAGAACTCGCGTTGCGCATTGCAGCGCGGGCAACGTCCGACCGATGATGCGCCGTCGGGCGAATCGATTATCCAGACATGCACGCAGTCCTGAGCAACCGCGAGACCGCGGGCTACAGCGGTAACCATTTCAAATCTCCGTGGAGATCGGCCCGCCGCCCGGCGACCTGTGCGCGAATCATACTTGACGTATCGACCGCGACTGCCGTTACATTCGCGGAAATCGTTAAGTATGTCAACTGCGGTTAAACACAGCCTCTATCGGTTCGCATATTTGTATCAAATATTTGTTCTGTAAGCTGCCGCCTTAGCCTTGATGGCTGGCTGGCTCAGTCTGGAGTATCCATTGACCTGATGAATTCGAGCGCGCCTTCCGGGTGAACGTGGAAATCTCTCGGTGCGTCGATGATGTGGCGTACGACGCCCTCAGCGTCGATCACATACGTCATCCGCGCCGTGATTCCGCGTTCCTCGTTGAGAATGCCCCACGCCTTGCCGGTCTTGCCCCAGGGGAAATCGCCCAGCAGCGGGAACTCCAGACCCAGCTCCAGCGCGTAGGCGCCGTTGGCGAAGGGGGAGTCGACCGAAATGCCCAGCACCTGGGCGCCGGCCGCCTGGAACTCGTTGTGAAGCTCCTTGAAGCGGCTCAATTCGTTCGTTCAACCGCCGGTGAAGGCGAGCACGTACCAGGCAACGACGACCGTCTGTCCCCGATAGTCAGACAAGGTGTGTTCCTTGCGGTCGCCATCCATCAACGTGAAGTCGGGCGCGACCTGTCCAATTTCGACTGCCATGGGACGACTCCTGTCTAATCGCCAGCGCTCACGAGTGGGCAATACTTGCTGCCCATATCCTAGTCTCTGGATATACTTCGCCTATGGCTAACGGAGCTGAGTTTGATCTGGGTGTAGCGGAAGTGCTGGAAGCGGAAGCGATCGGCCCGCCCGGTCAGCGGCGTTTCCGCCTGCGCGTGATCGCCGGAGAGAAAACGGCGTCGATCTGGTGCGAGAAGACTCAGGTCAGCGCGCTTGCTGAAGCGATTCAGCAAGTACTCGCACGGCGCCGTCGACCAAGCGATGGGCGACGCCCGGCGGCGCGGCCGCTCGAGCCGTTCCCCGACCGCGCCACACATGACTTTCTGGCTGGACGCATCGCGCTCGGTTACGACGAAGACGCGGATACGATCACGCTGTTCGCCACCGACATCGAGCAGGGCGGCCCGAACGCCACACCGACACTGCGGGTGGACATCGATCGACAGTCGGCGCGGCTGTTCACCGTCCAGGCTGAAGAGACCGTCGCTGGCGGGCGGCCGAACTGTCCGCTCTGCCAACAGCCGATAGAGGGATCGGCGCATCTCTGCCCGCGTACCAACGGGCACGCCGAGGACGCACTCGCCGAAATCGGGCCGCCCGAGTTCTAGGCCCGGAGGCGCGTCTTGTCGATCTACGAGAGTGCGCCGTCACGAGACTGGCTGACGGCGCGCTCCGCTCCCCAACACTCCGCCATTCGCAGAACGGTCGCCCGGGTCGCCTCGAGCATTCCTCCGCAGCGTCCGCCACTCTGGACGGTGCAGTTCGTGTTCAGCCTGCTTGGCACCTCCACATTCTTTGCCTGCTTCTTCTATCTGACCACGACGCTGCCCAGAGAAATGACGGATCAGGGATTCAGCCTCTTTGAAATCGGGCTGGTCGTCGGCGGTTATGCCGCCATCCCGATCCTCTTACGTCCATTCGTCGGTCGTTGGAGCGATAGTGGGCATCGCATCCTGCAGATGCGGCTCGCCCTGCTCGCCTTCATCGGCTCCTTTGTCTTGATGATCTTCACTGATAATCTCTGGGCTCTGTTCGGCCTGCGCTGTGTGCAGGGCATCGGGATGGCCGCCTACCCGACCTCGGCGGGCTCACTGGTGGCCGAAATCGTGCCTCCAGTGCGGCGTGGAGAAGGTCTGGGATTCTTCGGCCTCTCAACCAGCTTTGCCCAGACTGCTTCCCCGGTCGCCGGTGGAGCGATCGCCGCAGTCGGCGGATTCGAGGGCGTGCTGATCCTGGGCGCGGTTACTGCTGGCGTGTCGCTGTTCGTGACCGTCTTTCAACGCGAACCGCCCCGACCCACTACCTCACCGCCGCCCGTATCGATCAGGTCACTGATCCCGGCCCGAGCGGTGTTCCCTATGCTCGTCTTCCTCAGCGTCACGCTCGGATTTTCTGTGGCAGCCGCGTTTCTCGAACCGCTTGCCGACCAGCCGCACCGTGATCTCGGGTTCGTCCCGTTGTTCTTTATGTTTAGTGGTGTCGGCGCGATGCTCTCGCGGCCGTTAGCGGGAGGAATCTCCGACCGCATTGGCCGTGTGCCAGTGATTATTCCAGGACTGATCGCCACCTGCGCGGGGATGGCGTTGGTCGCGCAATCGGAGACGGCGGTGATGCTCTGGATCGCGGGACTGTTGACGGGCATCGGCATGGGCGGCGCTCACACCGGATTATTGGCTCTCGCGGTCGACCGCGTCTCCTCAACCCAGCGAGGCGGCGCAACCGCGACCTTCCAGCTGGCCTGGGATGTGGGCGGATTCGCATCATTCCTGATCGGTATCGTTGGCGCCTTCTTCAGCGTCGAGATGATCTTCTGGGTGGCTGCGTTGGGTGCGGTCGTTGCGCTGGGCGGATTGCTCCTTGGCCGCGTCATGGGCTGGACTCGTGCCGCACCGCCGGCACTGGAGCCACTGGGCGCCGGCGTCGCCGCGGGGGGTGGGTGATGCCGCATGTCTCACTGGTCGCAATTTCCCGATCAGTCTGAGCGCGTTGATCAGTACGAGTTACGGGAACTCGCCCGTGAGGCGTCGCCCGGCAACACGTTCGATCGACGCTGGTACGCGCTGGCCTTGTTCGCGGGTCTCGCGTTGGTTTGCATGCTGGGTTTCTCAACCAGCCTCTTCGACTCCGGGCCGACTGAGCTGGATGTGAGCGCTGCCTATCGCAGCGGCTTCGACCAGGGCACAATCGAGGCTGAAGCGCGTTGGCAGGAGGAGTTGGAAGCAGTGTGGTGGGAACAATATGCACTGGGTCGGTCCGAAGGTTCCTCGATGTCACCATCCCTGATCGAGGCTGTGCGTGATGGGTTTAGCTGGGAAGGTGGTTACGAGGCAGGTTTGCAGTCCTTCGACGTTGATCTCGATCAGAGCTATCAGCAGGGCTGGATGGACGGCTACAACAGGGCTCGGACTGAGGTCGCAGGCGAATCTGCTGCGGCGCTATCCGCGTCCAATCCACCAGAATCAGGTGATGAATGGGGAGAGGAACCTTGAAGCGCAAGTTCGCACTCGCACTGGTCCTGTCGTTCGCCGGGGGCGTACTGCTGATGGCTGGTGTCGGTGGCGTAGTCGGCATCTTTGATCGTGGACCCTCAGAGCTCGAGGCCAGCGAAGCGCGCGAACGTGGCTACGCGGAGGCGACAGCGGAGGTCGACGCCCGGTTGGACGGGGCAATCGAGGAGCGCAGCGAGGCCGGGTACCGTCGTGGGCGCGAGGCCGCAGAGTGGCTCTCGCTCGATCGGTTACCAAATCCTGATGGCTGGTTCGCCGGGGTGACAGCCGGTCGCAAGAAGCTTGAGGAGCTGGCCCATCAGGCTTATCAGGCAGGCTACGCAGCGGGCGAACAGCAGGGCCGAGACGAAGCGCTCGGCGCTGTCCGAATGGCGGACGAGCAAGCGCCGCCCCCGGACGCGGCAGGACAGCGTCAGCCGTCCGGCGTGCGCTGACCCCACTGATTCCAGTGGATGATCTCATCAAGCGGCACTCGCGGCGCAGGCTTGAAGGTCTCGCCAGTGAAGTACGCCATCGGTAGCAAGACCGCTTGGGTGACGTCCTTCGGGATCCCGAGCAGTTCCTGCGAGAGCGATTCGTCGCGCAGATGTAGCGTCGTCCAGGCCATGCCAATCCCGCGCGAGCGCGCGGCCAGCATGAACGACCAGGCGCCCGGGATGATCGACCCATATGTCGCCGCCTGCGCCATGTATCCCGCGTCTTCGACGCGTCCCGTGATGCAGGCAATCAACAGCGCGGGGCAGCGATGCATCTCGTTGGCCAGGTACGTTGCTGATCGGGTCACGCCATCGGCGGCCGCCGCGCGCGGATCGCCCTCGGGCCAGCGTGGACCTTCATCAGCGCGAGCCTGCGCCAGCTCCATGAAACTGTCTCGATAGATCCCGGCGATGCCAGCGATCTTCTCTGGATCGGTGACGACCATCCACTGCCATTGTTGGGAATTGGAAGCCGTTGGCGCTTGTAACGCGATCTCCAGGCATTCCCTGATCACCTCGGGTTCGATTGGACGCTCAAAATCAAGCCGCAGCCTGACGGAACGTGTCGTGGTGAGGATGTAGTCCGATTCGTAGCGGCTCATGTCGTGTCCCTGTTCATGTTGTGGGTGGATGCCCCGACGGTTTCAGCTGGCTCATTCTCTTGATCTGGACGGGCTCAGGCAGCGTCTTGCCGTAGCGTCGCACCAGACCGGCCATCACGTTACCCGGTCCCAGTGTCAGGAACCGTCGCACGCCGACGGCGTACAGCGTGTCGAGCGCCGCCAGCCACTCGACAGGCCGCACATACTGCGCCCGTAATTCATCACGCAGCGCTTCTGCGGTCTTGATGAGCTGCCCGGAGCAGTTGCCAATGATCGGCGTGAAATCATCGGCGATCGGTAATGCGTCGATCAGCTGGCGGTTTTCTCGGTCCGAACGCTCGAACGCAGGCGTGTGAAATGCTCCGGCTACCCGCAGCGGCACTGCCTGGCTGTCTAGTGTGGGGGCGTAACGGACGGCGCGTTCGAGTGACGCAAATGAACCACCCAGCACCGTCTGATCGGGCGCGTTGTGATTGGCGAGCGACGCGCCTGCGCGAGCCGCGATGGTCTCCGCTACCTCTCGACCAGCGCCGACCAGCGCCAGCAGGCCGCCAGGGAGATCGGCGCAATCGCGATCCATCCGCTGTCCACACTGCCAGCCGAAGCTGAGCGCCGATTCCACGTCCAGCGCGCCTGAGAGCGCCATTGCCGAGTTCATACCGCTCGAATGGCCCGTGACGTAGCTCAATGAGCCAATCTGATCCGCCACTCTCGCGTGCTCGGCGACAGCCCAGGCAACGAGGTACGGCTGCAGCAGCGACGGCTGCCTGAGCGCCAACTCGTCAGCCGAATCGGCGCTCAGTCCGAGCTGCCACAGGTCACAGCCAGTGATCGAGGCGGCCAACCGGAATGCCTCTTGTCCGCTTGATGGGAGATCAGCGAACGTCTCGGCAAGATCGGTGACGCCGCCCGCGCGCTGCGCTCCCTGTCCCGGACAAATCAGGACACTGACCGGATGCGGATTCACTGATTCAGGGTATGACTGGCAAGCAACGAGCGCTGCGCTGCAGTTGCTTGCCAATCGCTGTGACGGCTTGCCTGTCGATGTGTTGGACGGCGGCTACTTGTGATGATCGGGACCCATGTCAGTCAGCTCGATGATGTTGCCGTCCGGGTCTTTGCAGAATGCAGCCCAGATGCCATCGTTGTCACGCTGATTCGGCTCAACCATGATGCTGACGCCGTCCGAGCGCAGTCGCTCCACCTCAGAGTGGAAGTCGCCGGTGGGGATGTACAGCGCGAAATGCGGGCCGATGCCTTCGACGCTCTGGTCCATCTCTCGCTGCATCAGGTGCAACTGCAGTGCTCCGACTTCGTACCAGGCGCCCGGGAACCCGAAGTCGGGACGGTCGATCTCTCCCAAACCCAGCTGCTCTCCGTAGAAGCGCTTCGACGCCTCGACTCTGGAAACGCAGCTCGCCACTTGGCGATATCCGGCCACTCCCTGCATGATGGCAGGGGCATCCATGTTGGTGGTGGCACCAGGAGGCACGGTAAAGAATGCGATTTAGTACTTGACCCCGGGGCGGCGCTTCACGGTTTCCAGCGTCA
>RKRS01000007.1 GCA_007571275.1 Dehalococcoidia bacterium | reverse complement strand
AGCCCCTTCAGACACTACGTGACAGCTCCCCCAGAGGGGGAGCTCTTCTTGTATCTCCCCCACTGAGAGGATGCTGTGATCCCTTCCCAAATCTCCCCCGTTGGGGAAGATGCCGTAGGCAGAGGGGGCGCTCGGCGACGCAGAGCCCCCTCAGACACTACGTGACAGCTCCCCCAGGGGGGGAGCTCTTCTTGTATCTCCCCCACTGAGAGGATGCTGTGATCCCTTCCCAAATCTCCCCCGTTGGCGGAGATGCCGTAGGCAGAGGGGTCAGCAGTTGGTTGATTGCTCAGCCAGCCGCGGCTGCGGCGTCGGAGTCGAGCCGTTCGAGGCCGATGATGCCGTTGCTCGCGAGCCCTGACAGGGCGGCTGAATCGAGTCCCAGATCGTCCGAGAGCACCTCGGCCGTGTGCTGCCCGAGCAGCGGCGCGGCCTGCATCGGGACTTCGCTCCTGGACATCCGTGGCGCCCAGCCGAGCAGTCGGATCGGACCGTGTTGCGGATGGTCGATGTCCTGGATGAAGCCGCGCTCATCGAAGTGTGGGTTGTGGAAGAGGTCGTAGGTGCTGTGCGTGGCCGAGCAGGGCACGCCGGCCTCGCCGAGAATCTGCATCGCCTCCCACTTGTCGTGCTGGATCGTCCAGGCGCGGATCTCGGCTTTGAGCTCGTCGTTGTATTCGATTCGCGCCTGTTCGTCGCAGAAGCGCGGGTCGACGACCATATCGGGCCGATCCATGGCGGCGCAGAATGTGTCCCACATGCGCGTGGTCAGCGCGATGATGTAGATGTAGTCGTCGGCCCCGTCCGAGCCGGGCATGGGTTTGCAGGGATAGAGGTCGGTAGGGCCGTTCCAGCCATTGCCGCGGCGCTCGGCAGCGACATCGCCCCAGCTCTGTGTTCCCGCCACGGGTGTGCGGACGTAGTACGTCATTGCCTCCTGCATCGAGATCTCGATGTGCTGACCTTCTCCGGTGCGGAGTTTCTGCACGTAGGCGGATGTGATCGCGAAGGCCAACTGCATCCCGGTGCCGCTGTCGCCAACGCAGGCGCCGGGCCGCATCGGCGGACCGCCCGCCTCGCCGGTGACCGAGAACGCGCCGGCCGCATTCTGAGCGACCGGATCAAAGCTCTTGAAGTTGGCGAACGGCCCGGAGAGGCCGAAGCCCTTGAGTCGCGCGTAGATGATGCTCGGATGCACTGCCTTGAGCGCTTCGTAGGTGAGACCGAGCTTCTCCATCACGCCCGGGCCGTAGTTCTCGACGAAGACGTCGTAGTGGGGCAGCATCTCGAAGAGCAGCGCCCGACCACGCTCATCTCGCAGATTGATCGTGACTGAGCGCTTGTTGCTGTTCCAGTTGATGAAGTAGTGCGAATCGGGTCCGTCGCCAATGCCGACCCCGCGGCCGGGATCGCCGACGCCCGGCTGCTCGATCTTGACCACATCCGCGCCGTGCCAGGCCAGCGCCTGGGTGCAGGATGTGCCTGCCTCGTACTGGGTCATGTCGAGCACGCGCATTCCGTCGAGTGCTGGCATCGTTGATTCCTTTCCGGGTCAAGGCCTGTTGTTCACCATCGCGATCGTATCTACTCCTCCTCTTCCTCTACAGCCTCCTCCTCGGCCTCTTCCTCGTATTCCTCTTCTTCTTCGGCCTCATCATCCCCATCGTCGCCGGAGTTGCTGTCGCCGTCGTAGCCACTGCCGTCACCGCTGGAGTTGTCGCCGCCGTAACCGCTGCTGTAATCGCCAGAGTTGTTGTCGTCGTAACCGCTGCCGTAATCGCCGGAGTTGCTGTCGTCGTAATAGCCACTGCCGTAATCGCTGGGACTATTGTCGTCGTAGCCGCTGTCGTCATTGCTGGGGTTATTGGAGTCGTCGCGGCCGCTGTTGTCATCGCTGGAATCGTCGTAGCGATCACCGACAGAGTCGTCATCGCTGGAGTCCTCGCCCGCCGAGAAGCTGCTCGGGAGCGCCAGTTCGACGCTGCTGCTGTTCTGCCAGCTGTTGACCGGCGTGGCGGGTGAGAGGTAGCGCAAGGCGGGGAAGATACGTTCGCCCCAGCCTGCGTCTCCGTGCTGCTGGATCGCGAATTCTGCGCTGCCGCTCGTGGTGATGCGAGCGCTGACCCGCACCTCAATCGTGGTCTGGGCGCTCGTCTGCTGGGCGTCCACCGGGCGGAAGAACAACTGATTGACCAGAGTGGTGAGGATCACGGCGGCCACTACAGCGGCTGCGAGGAGCAAATGGTTGCTGTGCCGGGCGATCATGGCTGAGTCCGATCCGATCTGCCATTCGATTTGCCGATTGGCAAGGCTGCGAACAGGAGCATGATAGCCAAGCGCGCTCAGGCGCCTCTGATGAGGAGGCGCGGCGCGTACCATACCTCCAGACCAAACTGCGCCCGAGTATCAGAGAGGGAGCCACATAGATGACCACTACAGGAGTCGGTGTCGCCGCAGACGCCCCGCCCGAGCCTGCCAGCTATGACTGGCCCGCGATCGTCGCCGGGCTGCAACGTTACCTGCGCCTGACCGCTACCCCGGTGGGCATGAAAATGTTCGAGACGGTCGAGCAGATGCAGGCCGTCGAGCGCATTCGCCGACCGCAGATCAAGTACGCGCTTGATCAACTCGTTGCCCAGTCGCGCTGGCTCGGGTTCACGCTGGGCGTGACGATGGACGATCTGATCGGCGCCCAGTGCGGCGCGCCAGTCGGCCTGCACCCGAATGAGGACGACGGCGAATGGCGTCTGCGCACGACCATGACCAACGTCTGGTTTGAGACCGATCGGGACGCGATCGCGCACCAACAGGCGATGGACGTCCTGCCTTACGGTCGCTACGCGGCGCTGGCGCTCTCGCCGCTCGCCTCCGGACGGCTGGATCCGCCCGATGTGGTGCTGCTCTATGGCACGCCGGGGCAGATGATCATCCTGATCAACGGGCTGCAGTTCTCGGGTTTCAGGAAGTTCGAGTTCGCCTCGGTGGGCGAGTCGGCCTGCGCCGACAGCTGGGGACGGGCACTGCGCACGGGCGAGCCCTCGCTGAGCATTCCTTGCTACGCCGAGCGACGTTTCGGCGGCGTGCAGGACGATGAGTTGCTCATGGCGATCCCGCCGCGCTATCTACCCAAGCTGATCGACGGCCTGGACAAGCTCTCACGCAACGGTCTGCGGTATCCAATCCCGCCGCTGGGCATCCAGGCCGACCCCTCGGAGTCGCTCTCGCGCTCATATCAGGATCGGTTCTAGCCGCTTCCACCCTCATCTTTCCCTCTTGGGGAAAGATGGCGCGAATCCATGCCCAAACATCCCCCAGCGGGGAAGCGTTTCCCAAATCTCCCCCTCTGGGGGGAGATGCCGTCAGGCAGAGGGGGTTTTCCCGGGCAACGAGAAGCCCCCTCAGTCACTTCGTGACAGCTCCCCCAAGGGGGGAGCTCTTTCTGTATCTCCCCCTCTGGGGGATGCCGTGATCCTTTCCCAAATCTCCCCTTCTGGGGGAGATGCCGTCAGGCAGAGGGGGCTTTCCGGCACGACGCGGAGGTCCCCTCAGTCGCTGCGCGACAGCCCCCCCAAGGGGGTAGCTCTTTCTCCGATCCGCGATTTCCACCGACTGTGTAAAGCACTTGTTGACATCGGCGCGGGCACGTGGGTAATATTTGCTCTTGCACCCCTCTTTCAGCAGTCCCGCAACGCAGCGGGACGACTGACGGCGGAATGCGCCTTGACAAGGGACATAGTGATTGAGATGCGTCCACAGCATCCCCCCGGGCCTCGACGACGGCGTCGGCGCCCATGACATCAGGGGGGCTGCGGGAAACTCTCACGTCAGCTGGTTGCTTGCTGCAGCCGGATGAGCGTGGGAGGTACGTGTGTGGTTCTGACGACATGCAGAGATGACTGCGCTGACCGCGTGCAGCGAGCGACGGGAGCATCGGGCGGCAACGGCCCGAAGCGCGTTCCGGTCGCGTGATGTATGCGCGTGGCGTAGCGCAGGTCAAGTGACTACGGCGCACGGTGGATGCCTTGGCACTTCGAGCCGATGAAGGGCGCGGTATGACTGCGATAAGCCAGGGGGAGCCGTCAAGCAGGCTGATCCCTGGATTCCCGAATGGGGCAACCCGGTGGCGGTAATGCGCCATCACCCCAGGCTGAACACATAGGCCTGGTGGAGGTAAGTGGGGGAAATGAAACATCTAAGTACCCCGAGGAACAGAAACGATTCCGGTAGTAGCGGCGAGCGAACCCGGAGCAGCCCAAACCGGTTGAGCCTAATGGAGCCCTCTCCTCTGCTCAGCCGGTGTTGTAGGGCGTTGCGTTCGCACTGAGGGTGGTGCGACAGCAGTTACCAAGTGCGCGGGTAGGCGAAGGCCCCTGGAACGGGCCGCCAAAGACGGTGAGAGCCCGGTAGCCGACACCCGACGCACCTGCTGGCAGCGTCCCTGAGTACCACGCGGCACGGTGAAAGCGCGTGGGAAGCTGGGAAGCCCACTTCCCAAGGCTAAATACTCGAAGTGACCGATAGCGGACCAGTACCGTGAGGGAAAGGTGAAAAGTCCCCCGGGAGGGGAGTGAAATAGTTCCTGAAACCGTGTGCTTGCAAGCAGTGAGAGGCGGGCAACCGCTGATCGCGTGCCTATTGAAGAATGAACCGGTGAGTTACGTTTTGTGGCGAGGTTAAGGCATTCAGTGCCGCAGCCACAGCGAAAGCGAGTCTGAACAGGGCGAAGCGAGTCGCAAGACGTAGACCCGAAACCAGGTGAGCTACCCATGGGCAGGGTGAAGCGGGAGTAAAGCCCCGTGGAGGCCCGAACCTTCTTCAGTTGCAAATGGATTGGATGACCTGTGGGTAGAGGTGAAATGCCAAGCGAACCTGGCGATAGCTGGTTCTCCCCGAAATGCCTTTAGGGGCAGCGTTGTCGGCAACGACCGTGGAGGTAGGGCTCTGACTGGGTACGGGGGCGGACAGCCTACCAACCCCTATCAAACCGCGAATGCCACGGCCGAACCGACGGCAGTGAGACTGTGGGGGATAAGCTTCATGGTCAAAAGGGAAACAGCCCAGACCGCCGGCTAAGGTCCCGAAATTTCCGCTCAGTGGGAAAGGAAGTCCAGTCGCGCAGACAACCAGGAGGTTGGCTTAGAAGCAGCCATCCTTGAAAGAGTGCGTAATAGCTCACTGGTCGAGTGATTGGGCGCCGACAATTCAACGGGGCTCAAGCGGAATACCGAAGCCGCGGATCTGGTCTCAGCTTGCTGGGACCAGGTGGTAGGGGAGCGTTCCGTTCAGCAGTGAAGGCGGACCCGCGAGGGCCGTTGGAGCGGACGGAAGTGAGAATGCCGGTATGAGTAGCGAAAGGCGTGTGAGAACCACGCCCACCGAATACCTCAGGGTTCCTACGGCAGGGCAATCCGCGTAGGGTTAGGCGGGCCTAAGCCGAGGCCGAAAGGCGTAGGCGATGGACAGACGGTTCATATTCCGTCCCCGCTGAGTGTGTGCCTGAGCGACAGGGGCGACCCGGGTTGATAGCGTGAGCGGGCCGATTGGACATGGTCCGTCGCGTCGCGTAAGCATCGAGCGGGAGTAAAACACCGCTCGGCCAAGCCGAGGCGACGCGGAAGCGGCGACGTCAGTCAAAGCGACTTGCGTGACACCCCCGGCCAGAAAACCCTCGGTCGCGAATACATTCAGCGCCCGTACCGCACACCGACACAGGTAGGTGAGGGTAAGTACCTCCAGGTGGACGAGTGATTCCTCGCTAAGGAACTCGGCAAAATAGTTCCGTAACTTCGGGAGAAGGAACGCCTCGCGGCTTAGCCCCGACTCGCTCGGGCGCCGGGCCGGAGGTCGCAGTGAGCAGGCCCAGGCGACTGTTTAACAAAAACACAGGTCTCTGCGAACGCGAAAGCGGACGTATAGGGGCTGACGCCTGCCCAGTGCTGGAAGGTTAAGGGGAGGGCTTCACGGCCCGAACCGAAGCCCCAGTGAACGGCGGCCGTAACTATAACGGTCCTAAGGTAGCGAAATTCCTTGTCGGGTAAGTTCCGACCCGCACGAATGGCGTAACGATCTGGGCACTGTCTCGGCGAGGAGCTCGGCGAAATTGAAGTGGCCGTGAAGATGCGGCCTCCCCGCAGATGGACAAAAAGACCCCGTGGAGCTTTACTACAGCTTGACATTGGAGGTCGCCTTATGATGCGTAGGATAGGTGGGAGCCGGCGAAACCATGCTTGCGGGCGTGGTGGAGGCAACCTTGGAATACCACCCTTCATATGGTGTCCTTCTAACGCGTGAGCAAGCACGCGGACCGTGTCTGGTGGGTAGTTTGACTGGGGCGGTCGCCTCCCAAACTGTAACGGAGGCGCGCAACGGTTCCCTTAGGGTGGATGGAAATCACCTGTCACGTGTATTGGCATAAGGGAGCTTGACTGCGAGACTGACACGTCGAGCAGGGACGAAAGTCGGCCAAAGTGATCCTACGGTTCCGAGTGGTAGGGCCGTGGCTTATCGGATATAAGTTACCCCGGGGATAACAGGCTTATCTTGCCCGAGAGTTCACATCGCCGGCAAGGTTTGGCACCTCGATGTCGGCTCGTCGCATCCTGGGGCTGGAGTCGGTCCCAAGGGTTGGGCTGTTCGCCCATTAAAGCGGCACGCGAGCTGGGTTCAGAACGTCGTGAGACAGTTCGGTCTCTATCCTCTGTGGGCGTTGGAGCGTTGCGGGGAACTGCCCCTAGTACGAGAGGACCGGGGTGGACGGACCGCTGGTGTTCCAGTTGGAGGGCCTACCTCCACCGCTGGGTAGCCATGTCCGGACAGGAGAAGCGCTGAAAGCATCTAAGCGCGAAACCAACCTCAAGATGAGCGCTCCCTCCGCCATTGAGCGGATAAGGCCACGGGAAGACGACCCGTTTGATAGGCGACAGGTGGAAGCCCGGTAACGGGTGCAGCTGAGTCGTACTAATGGCCGAATGGCTTGACCTGCCCTGCGCCACGCGCAGCAGGCAGTCAGAGCATCGCCAACCACGCACACGCATCTCTTCACCATGCCCCCGTTGCGGGATAGAGCAGCGGTAGCTCGTCGGGCTCATAACCCGGAGGTCGTGGGTTCGAATCCCACTCCCGCTACCACGCCCAATACAACAGCCGATGCCCAGCATCGGCTGTTGTCGTTTCTCCG
>RKRS01000033.1 GCA_007571275.1 Dehalococcoidia bacterium | reverse complement strand
GCGCGAGAAGCGCCGGCTGGCACCTTCCCGGTCGTGCTCGCTGCTGGCGACTCCGGCATTTTGCTGCACGAGGCGGTCGGTCACGGACTGGAGGCCGACTTCAATCGCAAGGAGACCTCCAACTACTCCAACCGCATCGGTCAGTCAGTCGCTTCCGAGCTGGTCACCGTGATCGACGACGCCACGCTCAATCTTTCCCGTGGCTCCGTCAACATCGACGACGAGGGCGAGGTCGCTGGTCGCAACCTGCTGATCGAAGACGGTCAACTGGCGGCCTACATGCAGGATCGCATCTCGTCGGACCACTTCGGTGTCACTCCATCTGGCAACGGACGACGACAGTCCTTCCGCCACTCACCGATGCCGCGCATGACCAATACCTACATGACCGCCGGCCAGGATGAGCCAGCAGACCTGATTCGTCGCGTGGAGTTTGGTATCTATTGCAAGGCCTTCAGCGGCGGACAGGTGAACATCACCAATGGCGACTTCGTCTTCTCGGTCACCGAGGGCTATCTGATTGAGAACGGACAGGTCACGGCGCCGATCCGCGACGTCAACCTGATCGGCAATGGTCCCGATGCGCTCTCCAAAGTGACCGGCGTCGGTCATGACCTGGAGATGTCCGACGGACGCTGGACCTGCGGCAAGTCAGGTCAGTCGGTGCCAGTCGGCGTGGGCATTCCGACGGTGCTGGTCTCGGGCATCACGGTGGGCGGCACGCAGATGCGCCCCGGCGCAGGGATGTCGGCCTGATGAGCAACGCAACGCTGTCAACCGAACCGCTTGAGATCGCCGCGAGATTACTGGAGCTCGCAGAAGCAGCTGGGGCCGATCTGGCCGATGTCGTTGCCATCAGCTCGACCAACGCCTCCACCACCGTGCGTAAACAACAGATCGAGAAGGTTTCGGAGTCCACCTCGAGGTCAGTGGGATTGCGCGTCATCCTTGGCGGTCGGCAGGCCACTGTATCGACCAGCGATGTGAGCGACGCTGCGCTCGCCGAGACTGTGGAGACCGCTCTGGAGTTGGCCAGAGTCTCAGAGCCGGACCCGTTCGCCGGTCTCGCCGACCCCAAGGAGCAGGCACGCGATCTACCGCTCCTGTCCCTGTTCGATGAACAGATTCCTCAAGTCGATGGCGAGCACCGATTGGCCCAGGCGCTGGCCTGCGAGCAGTCGGCGCTCGACGCGGACGCGCGGATCGTCAACAGCGGCGGCGCAACCTTCAGCACCAACTTCAGCAACTTCGCGCTGGTCGACTCCAACGGCTTCGCCGGCTCCTATACCGACACATCGGCCTCGATGTGGGTCGAAGTGATGGCTCAGGAGGAAGACGGCCAGCTACGCAATGCCGGCTGGTCGACATCTGAGCGCAGCCTGCATCGGTTGGACCAGCCCGAGGATGTCGGACGCGAAGCCGCCGCCCGCGCGTTACGCCAATTGGGCGCCGCCAAAGCCTCCACCTGCGAGGTCCCCGTTGTCTGGGAACCGCGTATGACCGCCGGACTGGCGGGCATCGTGGCCGGCGCGGCCAACGGTGAGGCGCTCTACCGTCGCGCTACCTTCTTCGCCGATCGCCAGCAGACCGAAGTCGCGTCGCCGCTGCTGACCATCGTCGATGACGCCACCATGACCAATCGACTCGGCTCCCGCCCGTTTGACGGTGAGGGAGTGGTCACGCGGCGCAACCCCCTGATTGAACACGGAGTGTTTCAGGGTTTCCTCTTCGATTCGTACAATGCGCGCCGACTCGATGCCGCCAGCACCGGCTCGGCCTGGCGCAGCGTCGGTGGATTGCCACAGATCGGCAGCGGCAACCTCGCCATTGCGCCAGGCGAAACCACGCCCGAGCAGATCATCGCCGAGGTCGACGATGGCCTGTACCTAACTACGCTGATGGGATTCGGGATCAACTACACGACCGGAGATTTCTCGCGCGGCGCGGCCGGTATCTGGATTCGTAACGGCGAACTGGCCGAACCGGTGCAGGAAATCAACGTGTCGGGCAACCTGCTTGAAATGTTCCAGCAGATCGACGCGATCGGGAATGACACTCAGTGGTTCGGCGCGACCTCAGCGCCGACGCTGCGTATGACGAGGATGACGGTCAGCGGCGTCTGAGGCTCAGGCTTCGCTGTCGGGCAGCCAGATCAGCGCCGACGAGCGCACGCTGCGCTCGCCGGTGGCCTGTTCGATCCACAACTCCAGGCTCACTTCACGGCCTGCCTCTACCGCCTCAACCCGCGTCACCTGACCGCTGATCGTGAAGCGGTTGCCGTGATAGTCCGGCCGTCGGAATCCCGACTGCAGCCGCACGATCCTGCCCTGAGGCTTGGCCAGCTGGCGCAGATAGGCGAGCAGGAAGGCCGACTTGTACTCGGCTGGAATCAGCGGGCCCTCAAGGCCGGTGTCGCGCGCCGCGACCGGGTCGAGGAAGATCGGAATCGCGAAACCGGCAGCGCCAATGAACTTGGCGACATCCATGATCGTCGGCGCGAGGGAACACTCCGGCAGCGGTGTGCCTTCTGTCAGTTCACCAAGTTCCACCAAACGCGGCAGCGACACAGAGATCGCCCGACTAGTCGAACGCGATGGTGGCCGCGCCGCGCACCGAGCGGTCGCCCTGCGGATTGTCGATGTGAATCTCGAGGTCGACCATGCGGCGTCCCTCGACCTCATAGGTGCGCGTCACCTCACCGCCCATCGTCATCTCGGCGTTGTGTACGTCGGGGCGGCGGTGGTTGAGCTGCAGACGCGTGATCTGATGATGTCCGAAATGGCGACGTAGATATTGGTCGAGGAAGCCCTGCTTCATGTTGCCGGGCACGATCGGTCCAGGCAGTCCCATTTTTTCTTTGGCGAACTCGGGATCGAGGAACTGCGGCCCGGCGTTGCCGGTCGCGTTGCAGAACGACACGACCTGGTCAGTCGTCGGCGTGCGTTGCTCGGCCGGGAGCTCGGTCCCTTCCTGCAGATCGTCATATTCGAAAGCCATCGTCGCTACTCTCCCGTGTGCCGAGCTTGGAAATGCGTCACGGTGCGACGCACGCGGGCCACCTCGACCTCGTCCTGGTTCGTGTAGACCCACTCGTGATGAATGAACAGCGAGTGTCCCACGCGTCCGCCGATCCGTTCCTGGATCTCGGCCAGACGCGGCACGATGGTCATCCTGTCTCCGAGGTGGATGTCTGCCTTGACCTCCCACGCATCCGACGCCATCAAGGCGCGCTCGGGCGCGTCAGGGACGCTCAGCTGACGCTGCGAGGTGCTGGTCGTGAGCAACGCGTAGGTCGGGATCGAATACGACGTGTCGCCGGCCTCGACTGCGGCCAGCAGCTCCGCGTCGTCTTCGTCGAGCGCATGCATCAGGCGCAGCACCAGCTCTTTGTCGATGGTCACTTCGCGCGGCTCGCCTTCGGAGCCGATGGCGGCCTCCATCGCGGGCGTGATCAGACTCTCGTCATCGCTCATGGTTGACTCTCTTCTAGCGCCGAACCGGCAGGAACCGACTCACTCAAGTATCGCTGTCGCGGCGCTCACGCGCTACGCCGCGCTAATGAGCGCCACCGAGAAAGCGGTCCAGGTCCTCGGCGTGTTCGACATAGTGATGCGTCACGACGCCCTCGACCATGCGATTGATCGTCTTGCCCTCGCCGAATCGTCCCGGATCAACCGCGCTGACTGCGGCGGCGAACTCGTCATGGGCTTGCTCAAAGGCGGCGCGGGCCTGCTCGTACGTCTGCTCGCCGCGCTCGGCCACAAACCCGGGATTCCAGTCGTCGGGATCCGAATAGTCGACGCCTTCAGGCGTCGGACGCTGACCCGCGTTCATCCGTTCAACTGCCGCCGTCATCTCGGTCAGCCATCCGTGCATGTGCTGCAACAGCTGCGCCACCGACCACTCGCCGACTGCTCCCTCCCACGAGCCGTGCGCTTCATCGATCCGCGCCAGACGCTGATCGAAACCGGCTTTCACTTCGTCCATCGCGCTCAACGTCGATGCTCGGTCGGTCATCGCCCACTCCATTCCGTCAAGGGTGTCAGTTGGGCAGGATCAGGCCGCCCGGCGTACGACGCTCGCCCGGCTGTTGGCCGCGCTGCTGCAACGTCTGCAGGATGAACGGATTCTGTACCCGCTCAGCCTGCAGCGTCGTCTGTTCCATGTGTCCGGGCAGCACGATTGTCTCGTCGGGCAGCGTCAGCAGCTTGTCGATAATCGAGGACATTTCCTGGTTGAAGTCACCGCCGGGCAGGTCGGTACGGCCGATGCTGTTGCGGAACAACGTGTCGCCCGAGAACAGCACTCCGTGTCCATAAAAGCAGACCGAACCACGCGTGTGACCCGGCGTGTGAATTACATGCAGCTCGACCCCGTCAACCTCGACCTGCTGCTCGTCTTCGATGTAGTAATCCGGGTCGGGCGGCTGCTCGACCTGCATTCCAAAGCGGGCCGCTGACTCGGCTGCGCCCTGCAGGATGTCCAGGTCGGCCTCGTGCAAGAGGAACTTGGCGTTGTCGTCCGACTGCACGCCGCGCACTCCCAGGACGTGGTCGAGGTGGGCGTGCGAGTTCGCGATCAGCTTGATCGTGACGCCCATCTCGGAGGCCATGTGCAGAATGTCGTCAGCCTGCTCGCCGGGGTCGATGCAGATCGCCTCACGGGTGCGGCGATTGCCGATCACCCAGCAGTTCTCCTGGAACGCGCCAACGATCAGGCCGCGCACTTCAATCTCGTTGACGAAGGGCTGCTCAGCCATGCATCGAGGATAACGCAGCCCGGAGCGGCCCGAATGAGCTATTCACCTGACTCCGCTTGCCCGAATTCCTCTTCCTCTTCTTCTACTAATTCCTCTACGGCTTCGGCCGCTTCTTCGTCAGGGTTCGGCTCGCTCGGTTCACCGCCGAGCCGCGGTGGCGGTAGTACGTAGCCTGGCGGCAGGCGCCATATTCGATGGCGTGTGTGGATTTGCAGCCAGGAACATGAACCCAGCTTGAATTGCTGCAGATCCAGACCGACCAAAGTGGGCTGGACATGGAAGACAGGCGTGCAAGATCCACTTGGCGTGCTGTTGGGATTGAGCCGCAGGCGCACTTCGACGAGGCATTCGCCAGATGGCGCAGGGAAGAGCACAATCAGCTCGGGTTCCTCTGCGAAGCGCTCGGGCGTTACGGTCGTCAGAATCGGAGGTAAGTCGGTGCATGGATGCTGATCGGCGTACGCCTCAGCTGAAGTAGGAGTGGCTGGCGCGGGCTTCTCGAGCTCAGGCCAATCCCAGTAGTCAGTCACATGGTGTGGTACCAGCTTTGCGCTGTCCCATGGGCTGGCCTCGATCGAGAACCCGCTGTAACAGAGCCGGTCGTCACACATCGTGGTCGGAGGCTGAGAGTGGTCACTGATCTCGATGCGTGTGCCAGGCAGTGTGAAATCATCCGTCCTCAGTCTGGCGACCTGGAACGGCGGGCTTTGTGTGCTGCCGGCAGGAATCGTGGTGGTAACGACGCCGGCGTCGTAGCCCGTTTTGGTGATTGTGACGTCGATCGGGAATGGCGCCGCCGTCGATACAGCGGCGGCATAGTCACTGCCCACCCAGTCAATGGTCAGCGTGAGGTCGAATTGATCCTCCCCGTCGTCGCCAATATGTACGCTCTCCAGTTTGGTCAGGCCGCTGAAGTCGGGACCCCAAAACCAGCTAATGCCGCTGTCTGACAGGTCGATGTGGGTCAATTGGACCAGCCCGGCAAACAGGTTGACCGGCAGCCCCCAGGCAAGGTCGTTGTTTGACAGGTCGACGTGAGTTAACTCGGTCAGACCGTCAAGCAGGTTGGGTGGCAGCTTGACCAGGTTGTTGTTGGAGAGCTTGAGGTGTGTGAGTTGGGAGAGACCGGTGAAGCTGTCAGCGTCCAGGATCGAGAAGTGATTGCCGCTCAGATCAAGCTGTTCGAGCGCGCGCAGATCAGCAAAGATGCCTGTGGGCAGGGAACAGATTTGGTTCTGGTCGAGCCGGAGCCCTCGGAGGTTGTACAAGCCGTCGAAATCGCCCGAGCGTAGGCTTGTCAGCTCCTGCTGGTTGAGCGCCAGCGTTGTGCGGATCGACGCCAGGTGGGCTGATGTGATGCGATCGCATTGGGTGGCGTCCGGTACGACGGCGACAATGGCGTCTCGCACTTCAGGGGTGCGATCGCAGAAGCCTGGGAGAGGTTCTTCATGCCTGCTGGAAGCGAGTGGTCCCCAGCCGATCAGCGAGAAGGCAATCGTCAGGCCGATGACGATCCCCGAGATTGCAATCAGACTGAGGTGACGATCAGCAAACCAGTGTCGTTGGCTGGCTAGCGGGGGGGGGTAGATTTCATGGTCGGAACTCCTTGGACCCTGAGTGTAGTGGACTAGGTTGGGCGGTCGCCGCGCAGGAGGCGGTCGATCTCTTCCAGCACATCCTGGCTTTCCAGCGCCGACGGTTCCTCCTCCGCTTGCGCGGCGGCTTCCTGATCGGCCTGCGCCTCGAGATTGCGCACGTAGTCGCGGATATCGGGCTTGTCCTTGAGCGCGGATTCGATCTGGGCGCGATAGCGCTCCTGGGCGCCGTCCAGGTGCTTCAGGTCGAGCTCGAGGTTGAACACCCGATCCAGCTCGGAGAGCAGCGCTTTGGTCGCCCCCGGGTTGTGCCGCGACGTCACATAGTGCGGCACCGAGGCCCAGAAGCCCATGTGCGGCAACTGCGCGATGCGGCAGGCGTCGCCAATTGATCCCACGATGCCGGTCGGCCCTTCATATCGTGAGGGCTGGAACCCGAACTGCTTCTGACGCTCGGGATTGGAAGAGCCGCCCGATACTTTGGTCGGTCGCGTGTGCGCGACGTCGGCGAGCAGCGCGCCAATCGTGACGATCTCCTCAACCTGCGCCAGCTCGGCGACCTGCAGAATCATGCGACAGTAGCGACGCCAGCGCAGATCAGGCTCGGTGCCCAGACAGAGAATCAGATCGTGTTCCGCTTGCGGGCGTCGCAGCACGGTGAAGTCGGTGACTGGCCAGACGACCTCTCGGCGTGCGTTGTCGCCGTCTAGCCACTTCACCGTCGGTCGGTGCTCGGTGAAGACGAAGAAATCGTCAGTGTCGAGCGAGGCGACGGGCGCAGTCGGGTCGAGGTTGCGCAGGAATCGCACTGCATCGGTCGCTGCTTCGGCGGCGTCGTTCCAGCCGAAGAACGCCATCATCAT
>RKRS01000078.1 GCA_007571275.1 Dehalococcoidia bacterium | reverse complement strand
GGGGCTTCCCTGTTTCGCGGTCGGCGCCGGAAGCCCCCTCAGTCGCTGCGAGACAGCTCCCCCAGAGGGGGGGCTTTGGGAAGGGAGCGCCTTGCTCCGTCACCGCCTCTCGCCCCTCTCCGTCATTCCCGCGAAAGCGGGAATCCAGACGCGCGGCGGCATCGGCGTGGCTATGGGTTCCCGCTTTCGCGGGAATGACGAAGAACGTGCCGGAATGACGAGTAACACGCGGGAATGTAACGCTCCGCACAATATCGACCTTGTGTTCTAAATAATCTCGGCATACATTCGACCACCCAGCGCAATGGACTGCGCGCCTCCGAGCGCCGTACGGACATCGTCCGTTGACGCTCATCTCATTTGGAGGCGCAGATGAAATCTGCACAACCCACACCGCTGCTGGACGGCGCGCCGCCGCCCGGCAACGCGACGGACGCTCCGTCGTCTGACGCCACGGCCTTGCGTGAGGCAATGTTGGTCGCCATTGGCGAGCTCTCGGACGCGGAACGTGAACGGCTCGGATCGGTCGACCAGCCCGACGACATGGCTCATGCCTGGCGCGATCTGATCGCTGAGCGGGCCGCCCGCGAGCGTGAAGCCACGGTTCGGACTGAACTCACGCGCGAGTTCGAAACCCGCAGCCGAGCCGCGCAACCACGGCCGACCAGCGGTCTGCGCGGCGGTGCGCCGCCGGCGGCGCCGAGCAATGTCGCCCAGTGGACCGACTACATCCGCTCGAGCGGTGACGGGTCGATTCAGCAACAGCGCCGCTCGCAGTTTGCGGACTGGCTTGCGGCCCACCCCGATGCCTGAGCCGACTCAGGCTCCGGGTCACCAGATCAGTCAACCACTGAAAGGAACGAATCATGGCTGACACTCTCTCGACCAACATCTCGGCGTCTTACGCCGCCATGGTCGAGCGCACGATCGCGCAGATGCCGCAGTCCGCGCCGATGCTGTCGCTCGCCCGCAAGCTGATCGTGCCCAAGGGCTCGAACAGCGCCCAGATTCCGCGCGTCTCCAGTGTCTCGAGCGTGCAAACGCCAAGCGAAGGCGACGAACTGAGCACGACCTCGCGGTTCACCTTGGCGAGCAACACCATCTCGCCCACCTTCCGCGCGATCTACGTGCGCATCCACATCCGTGCGATCAACTACTCGCAGGACGACCTGGTTCGCCTGGTCTCGGACGAGATGGCATTGTCGCAAGGCCAAGACATCGACACGGACCTGACCGGTGAGTTCGCCAACTGGCACACGAGCAACGACATCGGCGCGACCGGCGAGAAGCTGACGCTGGCCAAGCTGCGCCAGGCTCGACGCGTATTGCAGTCGGTGCCGCGCTCCAAAGGCGGACCGCCGCGCGGCGACATCGTCACCGTGCTCTCGCCAGTCGTCGCCGAGCACGTGCTCGAGGACATCGGCGCGAAAGGCGTCGGTTCCGGATCGAATTGGATCCCGGCCGGCATCTCCGAGCAGATGATCCGCCGCTTCCACGTCTCGGAGATCCCGCTGATGGGCACCGCCGTGTTCGTCGACGGGTACATGTCCGCCGACGGCAGCGGCGACTACATCTGCTCGATGTTCGGCACCGAGGCACTGGTCTGGGCCTGCTCGATGGACTGGCAGATGTCGGTCTTCGAGGAAGCCGAGTGGCCCGGCGTGACGCTGCGCTCGTTGGCCGATTACAACGCAGGCATCGCCGGCTTCAACTACCACGGCTGTCAGATCACTGCGGACGGAGGCTAGCCATGCCACTTGACGACCGCGGACTCTGGTCGCCCGCTGACTTCTCCCGACTGCGCTCCGGGACCTTCTCGGCGCCCCGCCTGGGTGGTGGTCTCCGAGCGCAGCGGGCTTGCCTGCGTGAGCCGAAGCGAGATCGTGACGGACGCCCATACGTCGGTCGTAACCACCACTTGCTCGGCCACGGCTTTCACGACATTCGTGAGGCGGAACGGCTGCTGATCGATGCAGCCGACGAGCAGGGCCTGTCGCATGACGCGATCGAACTGGAGGCCGAACCATGGCTCGAGGCCGAAATCAACGCCAGTCTCGGCCCGAGCTGACGAACGAACCGGAAACAGCAAGCGAAAGGAAACGAACGAATGGCTCAGAGAAATACCAACAGCGGCGCGGAGCGGTCGTGGCGGAGTCCGACGATGGTGCAGCAGGGTGAGCGGGCGGTGCTGCTCAGTCACCACGAGTACCAGCTGGCCCGCTCGCTGGGGCAGGGACTCGAGAACTACGACCTGCTCATGCGTCAGCCCGACGACACGGAAGCCTCGGGTGACGGCGAGCCGCCGATCGCCCGCTGGCTGCCCGTCCACGCCGACAAGTACCTCAAACATCGCGCCACCGGCTGGCGCGAAGCGGAGTCGGCGGCCGAATTGCCGATCGAATGGCAGGAACGGATCGGAGACCGAAATCCGTTCCCGACCAGGCGTCAACGCTCGAAAGGTGGTAAGTAACGATGTCTCAACCGAGATTCACGCCCGGCAGGCCACGCCTGCCCGACCCCGCGCCCGGCGCGGGGTCGGGCGCCTGTCGCAACGACCAACACGGGTCGACCGACGCGCTCTGGCAATACCTACATCGGATTGAGAGCGGACTCGACCAGATCGACGCTCGCATCGACCGACTGTACGTCGCGCTGGGCGGCGGCACGGTCCTGCTTGCCGCCATCGGCCTGGGCTCGGCGTTCATTGTCCGAGGCGGCTGAATCCCGCTCACCCCACGAAAGGAACGAAGATGACCCAACCGACTGACTCATCCGTTTCGCCCGATACGCCGGAATCTGAGCGCGCGTCGTCGCCCAATCCGCTGTGGCTGCCGAGAGGCAGCGTGCGAGCCCTGATCGCGCTGGGCATGATCGGCGTCTGGGCCGCGCTGGAGACCGGCGCGGTTGGCGTTGAGTCCTCCGACGCCGTGCGCTCGATTGCGCTCGCGATCGCCGCCGGCTACGGACTGCTCCGCACCAGGGAGCAGAAGATCGGGCCTGGCCAATGACCACTGACGCAGTCGCAGCAGCGCCGGATCTGATCGGCCTCGACGGGCTGCCTGAAGGAGTGCGCACCATCTGGCGCCCCGCTCATCCGTCGAACTACTGGACTGCCGTATCGCGCCCCTACGCGGGCGTGATGCGGCGGTTCGTCGCTATCTGTTACCACACGCCCGAGGAAGCGTGGGACGACAATGAGACGACGCCGGCCTGGTTTGCGGACCCGCGTGCCAACGCCAGCACCAACTACTACGCCGACTCCGACGGCGACCTCTATCAGATGGTGCGGGATCAGGACTTCGCCTGGGCGCAAGGCGTGAGGCGCGCGGAGCGGATCGAACCGCGACCGTCATGGTGGCGCGACGCGTACATCAGCTACAACACCTGCATGATCTCCATCGAGATCGAGGGCTACGCCCGCGACATCGGCAGGACGTTTGTCGCTGGTAGTCGCCAATTCGAGGCGGTTGCGGCCTGGTCGGCCTACGTCTGCGAGAAGTACGGCATACCAATCGAGGCGCGCATCATGTCGGGCATAGCGAGTTGTCGCGGCACAAGTCCGATCCGGGTCAGGATTTCCCCTGGGCTGAGTTGCTCAGACGGGTGCGCGAGCTATCGGTCAACCTGGAGGATCGAGTGCGTCGTCTTGAGCGTCGGCTCGCGGCTCTGGAGCGCCACACGCACGGCGCGCCAGTCATTCCCACGTCACAGATCGAGTCGTGATCCCCGCTTCCCCTCTTGGGGGCGAGGGAGAGATTGCTTCCCCCCTGGAAGAAACCACTGCAGTTCATTCCCTCGCTTCCCCCTTTGGGGGAAGCTGTCACGTAGTGACTGAAGGGGGCGCTTCCTGCAGCGGGGAAGCCACCCTCTGCCGGAGCCTGCTCCTGCGTAGGCAGGAGGCATCTCCCCCAGTGGGGGGGGAGTTTGAGATGTGGATCGGCATCTTCCCACTGCGGCAGAGCGGGGATTAGCGGTCGATCTTCTGTCCCGACATCAACGCCACTGGACGCAGCATCGGCGGCGGCATTGATGGAACAGCGCCGGTTCCATTGCTCGCGGATGCGGTTGGCGCCGGCAGCGACGATGGCAGCGCGGGTCGATCGTCCTTGCGAATGGCCAGCCAGCCGAACGTCGCGAATACAGTGACGGCGAAGGTGAGCAAGCCCATGCCGGCGAAGACTTCGCGCTCGCCGATCAGGTCCGCGAGAATCCCGGCAGGCGCGCCAAAGACCATCTGCACGCCCCAGGCCATCATCGTGAACGACATCACCCGACCGTAATAGGCCGACTCCGTGTTCATCATGATCCGCGCCTGCAGAATCATCACCGGACCCTGCAACCCTGGTCCAAGCAGCGCCATCGCGATCATCGCCTGCCCAAGATTTTGCGCCGCCGCCAGGACCAGATAGCCGGCGCCCATCACGGCGATCAGCGCCAGGATGACCGGCCAGGCCCAGCGAGTTGAGGCCGCGCCCGCCACCAGGAAGGACACGATCGCGGCGGCGATGCCGTTGACCAGGAACAGCATCCCGATGTCGGTGGTCGGGCGGTCGAGATGCTGGTCCAGCAGCGCCGGCGTGAGGATGCGGAAGAGGAAACCGATCACGACCGAGCTGACGAACGTCAGCAGCATCAACCGCAGCGATGGTCTCCGCCAGACATAACGCGCGCCGTCGGCGATGTCGGCAATCACCGATCGTCGGGTCACCGCCTGACCACCCGGACCGGCAGGAGCCGCGTCGGGATCAGGCTGCTGACGTCGGCTGGGCATCATCGCGACGGTGAACACGCCGACCGAGACGAGCGCGCCCATCAGCACGTAGGTGCCGCCCGTGCCCGCGGCGGACTCGATCACCAGCGCCGCGATAAACGGCGAGAACGGTTGACCCATCGTGTGGGCGAGCTGATTCAGGACGATCGCGTTGCCGATCAGTCGTGGGCCGACCAGATCGGCAGTGAACGCATTTCGCGCCGGTCCCATGACGACGAAAGTGAAGCCCAGCGCCATCATCAGCACGAACATCAGCGGCAGGGTCATCGCGTCGAATAGCAACAAGACGCCGGTGATCGTCAGCATCGCCGCGCCACCGCCCTGGCCAATGACGATCACCCACTTGCGATTCATGCGGTCGGCGATCACGCCGCCGAATGGCGCCAGCAACATGGACAGTCCGACGCCGGTGCCAATGACGCCCACTGCCGTGTTCGTCCCCGAGAGGTCGTAGGAGACGATCGACATCGCCACGAACATCATCATGTAAGCGACGGTGGCGAACATCGTGCCGACGAAGAGGATGCGGAAGTGACGGTCGTTGAGCGCGGCGAAGGTGTTATGGCGCCAGGCCTCGAACGCGGAAATGCTTCGTGCCATGCGAACAGTCTACGACTGAAGCAGCGGACAGCGTGTCATCACCGTTGCCGCTTTCCCTTCTGGGGGAGATGGAAGATGCGAGTGGAGTTCTTTCACTCCTCTCCTCCGGGGGAATGCGCTCTTAATCTCATATCTTCCCCATTGAGGGAAAGTGTTCGCATCTCATATCTCCCCCTTTGGGGGAGATGCCGTAGGCAGAGGGGGCTTCCCATGCAGAGGCCCCCTCAGTCGCTGCGCGACAGCTCCCCAAAAGGGGGAGCCATTGCCCGTTGCTTCTCCTCTGGGGGGGGGCTGCCTCTGGCGCGCACACGATCTCCCGATACGCTGACCCGATGAAGAAGTTGCCGAGGCAGAGCTGGATCATCGTTCTGATCGTCGGTGGGGTGATCGCTGCCGGGATTTGGGCCTTCGGCGTCGACAAACCTCCCCGGACCACACAGGTCGAGATCGCGTTACGCAACATCGATGCGCAACGCGCAGAGCTTGGCGTGCGCGAGACTGATCATCTCGGCAACGTGTACTTCTATAAGGCTGACGGCCCGGATCTTGACTACTCTCTGGTCAATCGTCCGCGCTCGATATTTACCGATCCGATCACGCTCGCTAGCGATACCGACAACGCGCCGAGCAAGGTGCGGATCACGATGCGTGGCCTCTCCGACAGCGAGGTCAAGCTGGGTCTCCGCTCGATCCGTCCCAACCGCAACTGGGGCAGCTCCCGCTTCCCTCGCTCAGAGGCGATCACCCTGCAGGAACTCAGCAGTCAAGATTGGTACTTCCTCAGTCCGCTATCCATTCGGGTGACCTATCACCAGCCGCTCGTCGATGCCGTGCGCATACTGGTCTACATCGCCGCGGCGTTCGCCTTCTTCTTCGGTGTGAGCTGGTTTATCTGGCGCCGCTGGCTCAACTGAGCGCCGTCACCCCGCTTCACTTGCCTCCGCCGACCTGGTAAATCGTCCGATGCCGCAGACGAGCCAGATCCTCGCCCGTCTCTGAGCTGATCGTGACGTCCAGCAGACAGTATTCGTGCAGCTTGCGACGGTAACCGTCCGTCATGTGGCCCGAGACGACCAGCGTCTGGCCAGCCTGCACTGCGCCGAGCATCTGAATCTGGCTACCCGCGTGAATGCCCGCACGATAGTCGTAGGTATGCCGAATCAGCCGTGTGCAGCGGCCGGCGATCCAGCCTGGATGAATCCGCGCCTCGGCGCCACGCCAACGAGGATGCGGGTCGCGGGCAAACTGGTCAGCGTAGTCGGCCGCTTCCTCGCTCGACATTGGCACGGCCATGGCTGGCAGGTCTTCACCGACGGGCAAGATCTCCGGCGTCAGCATGGTCGGCGGATCGGCTGCGGGAACCACGACTCTGTTCTGCGCCACCGCCAGATCCTGATAGAAATCAGCCTCGCCCATACCTGCGACGCCGGCGATGCAGACCTCGCCCGATTCCTTGGCCATCGTGAATTCGACGCCCGATTCAGTCGGCGTCACACGAGTCGTGATCTGGTCGCCGGGATAGACCGGACGACGCAGACGGAAGTCGATCCAGCCGCGATCCAGCCAGTGCTCGCCCAGCCCCTCGATCAGCGCTGGCGCCGCCCAGGAATAGACCGTCACGCCACCGACCAGTGCGCCCTGGAATCCAAACTGCGCCGCGCCTTCAGTCGAGTGGATGATGTTGTCAATCGACAGCGAGTCCTCGCCATCGAGGAATGCCGTGATCGAGCGTTCGATGGTCTGCGTGGTCATCGGTAATCTCCCTCGCCATTGTCAGGCCCGGACTGCTGGATGAGCGCCAAGTCCAATCTGTCCTCGAAGATAGCGCCACCTCTGCTCCACAGGGT
>RKRS01000161.1 GCA_007571275.1 Dehalococcoidia bacterium | reverse complement strand
AGGGGCCAACAGTGATGCGGAAAGAGGAGCCACATGTTTCAGACCATCGGTAACACCTGGCAAATCACCAAGCTGTCCTGGAAGGTGCTGCAGCTCGACCGGGAGCTGATCTTCTTTCCGATCATGGGCACGATCGGCGCCATCATTGTCGGAGCGATCGCTGCTGGCGTGTTTGCCGGCACTGGTACGTTTGACCGCCTCGGCGGTGGTGAAGCGGAGTTCAACGTCGTTGACCTGATTATCTCGCTGGTCGCGTACTTCGGCGCGCTCTATATGGTCATCTTCTGCAACGCCGCCCTGATCGCCGCCGCGCGTGAGCGTCTGGAAGGCGGCGACCCAAATGTCATGTCCGGTATCCGTGCGGTGCGTGGGATGTGGCTGGCCATCCTCGGCTGGACGATCATCACCGGCACCGTCGGACTGATCCTCCAGGCCTTGCAGAGCGCTGTGCGCGATAACAGTCAGGGCGTGCTGCGGATCGTCGCCATGATCCTCGTCGCCCTGCTGCAGACCGCCTGGGCCTACATCACCTTCTTCGTGATCCCCATCCTGGTCGTCGAGCGAGTCGGCCCGATCTCCGCCATCCGACGCTCGGGCAGTCTGCTGCGCAGGACCTGGGGAGAACAACTGACTGCCAGTTTTTCCTTCTTCCTCATCTACCTGCTCGCCGTGCTGATCGTCGCCATTCCCGTCGTAATCCTGGCCTTCATCGCCCCGGTCGCTGGGATTATTGTCGGCGTCATTCTCGGCGGCCTCGCGCTTGCTTCGGTCGCCGCGATGGAAGGCATCTTCAAGGCCGCGCTCTATGAGTGGGTCTCGGAGGGCAAGGGTAGTGAGTGGTTCGATCGTCAGCTGCTCAGCAACGCCTACATGCCCAGGAGCTAAGTCGGCAACATGCCTGAGCTACCTGAGGTCGAAACGGTCCGCCGACAGCTGGAGCCGCTGCTCGTCGGTCGTCAGATTTTGGGGTTCAGGGTGATGCCTGGCGCAGAGCGGTTGCTGCGCGGTCGTTCCGACACGAGCATCGACGCTCAGCTGAACGGTGCCGTGTTTACGACCGTCACCCGACGCGGCAAGTATCTGGGGCTCAACCTCGACAGCGAGCAGGTGGTCGTCGTCCATCTCCGTATGACCGGCTCACTTCGCTTCCGCGCGCGCGACTACGAGGAAGAATCGTTCACGCGCGCGATCTTCACGCTCGACGCCGGCGACCAGCTGCGGTTCGTCGATGTCCGAAAATTTGGCACCATCGACCTGGTTGATCAAATGGATGATGCGCTCCCCGAACTCGGACCTGAGCCGCTCTCAGACGAATTCACGACCGAGGCGCTCTGGCAGGAGCTGCGGGGTCGCCAGCAGCCGATCAAGTCGGCGCTGCTCGACCAACGCAATGTCGCTGGCATCGGCAATATCTACGCCGATGAAGCGCTCTTCCTCTCGCATCTCAATCCCGAAGCGCCGGCCGGCTCGCTGCGCCCGGCCGAACGACGGCTGCTGCGCCAATCCATTCGCCAGGTCCTCGAGGACGGAGTCGCCCATGGCGGCGCATCGTTCCGCGACTACACCGATGTCGACGGTTCTGAGGGCGAGCAACAGTACTTTGTCCGTGTGTTTCGTCGCACTGACGAACCGTGTGACGACTGCGGCGCGATTATCCGTCGCATCATCGTCGGTGGACGCGCAACCCACTTCTGTCCGAAGTGCCAGCCGGTCCGACAACGTGGTCGGCTGGTGAAATCAACCCGACCCTCCCGTAGCGCAGGCGCTCGCAGTACCCTCTAGCCGAGATGAGTACGCGACAACCCTTTGAGTCGCACCCGAGACAACCGTATCGGGCTGACGCTGACGGTCGTCATGATGTCGCCATCGCCACCTGCGAGGACTGTGGCGATCAGTTTGACCTGGCGCATAGCGATCCACGCACCCGCGTCTGCGCGCCCTGTTGGGATCGGTCGCTCGAGGCAATCGAGATCGCGTTCCTCGACAACTACGCCAAGTTTGGCGCCAAGGCGCACCGCACCGTCGCTGAGGCGTTGTTCCGCTCCCAGGCGCTCGCTGATCCCGACGACCGCAAGGTGATCGGCATGCGGATCGTGGAGGAATACCTCAACGCCGCTCAGGAGTTGATGGCGCTGTACGTCGCGTTGCGGCGTCGGCATGAGCAACCGCTATTGACGACCTTCACCAACTTCGAGCTCAGCGCGCCCTCGGTGGCCGCCTTCCGCATCCTCACCGCTGGTCGTAGCGCTGATGAACTCCTGCGCGACCTCCGGCTGCCCACGCTCTCCGACGTTGACGCTGCTCGCGGCGATATCCCGCGCAGGGAATGGCGGCAATTCGCCGGTGCCGTGCTCGCGATTTCCAACGGGATCGAGCGTGTGCAAAAGGTTGACCAGGGTGTGTTGCTTGAGCTGGCCGATGGCCTCAAGCAGTCCTCAGCGTTGACGCACAAACTGGAGTGGCTGCCGGATCGCAGCATGAATCCCGACCAGGTCGCGCTCGTGGTGCTCAATCAACGACGGCGCGTGTTGCTCACCCACGCGCTCGCGATCCACGAGCCGCAGCTGGAAGTGTTCATCGATGCGATCGACAAGATCACGGCAGCCGCTCGCGACCTGATCTGGCTGTATCTTCACGTGCGCGACACCATGGCGCTTGAAGAGTAGTGAGATCGGAAATGAGGCAGCGAGCATGAGCCAATCGCCGTTCGCCCTGGACGGGCAGATCATTCTCGTTTCTGGCGCGGGTCGCGGCATTGGGCGGGCGGCCGCTGAGTTGATTGCGCGCATGGGCGCGCACGTGGCGATCACGGCCCGAACCGTCGCCCAGGTTGAAGAAGTGGCCCAGAGAATTCGCGACGATGGCGGTCAAGCCTGGGCGTTCCGCGCCGATGTGGCGGCGATCGAGGACCATGAGTCGCTGCTCGACGATGTTGAGGAGACGGTTGGCCCACTGACGGGACTGGTCAACGTGGCTGGTGTCTCGCCGATCCTGCAGCGCGGCGAGCGGATCACGGCGGATGACTACGATCAGATCCAGAACATCAACCAACGCGGCACCTTCTTCCTGACCCGCAACTTTGCCGCCCGCTTGATCGACGCCGAGCGTGGCGGCTCGATCGTCACGATTTCCAGCGTCGGCGCGGAGTACGGCCTGCCGCGACAGGCCGCCTACTCGATGACGCGCGCCGCCGTCGAGGCGATGACCCGCACCCTGGCCGCCGAGTGGGCGCATTCGCTCACAGCGCCAATCCGTGTGAACTGTGTGGCGCCGGCGTTCATCGACACGCCGCTCACGGAACCGATGCCTGGTTGGTACCGCGCGCGCGTCGAGGCGCATACCGCGATGCGACGTCTCGGCGCGGACGATGAGGTCGCCGGGGCGGTCGCGTTCCTACTTTCTGAGGCGGCCAGCTACATCACGGGCACAGTCGTTCCAGTGACCGGCGGCTATGGACTCTGGTCGCTCGATCCGAGGTGATACATGACCTTTCTCGCCGCCGCCGTACAACGCGCTCCTGGCCTGACGCTCGAACAAAGTGTGGACAAGGCGGTGATGGCCATCGAAGAAGCCGCCCGCGAGGGCGCAGGCTTAATCGTGTTTCCGGAAACCTGGATACCGTCCTATCCCTACTATCATTCCCGTGCCGCCGACCGTCAGGCCTTTGCCTCCTCCTATGAGCACACGTTTCAGAACAGCATCGCCATCCCCGGCGCGGAGTGGGATCGCATTTCCCAGGCCGCTGCCGCCGCGCAGGCGCACGTCGTAATCGGCGTCAACGAACGGGAACCGACCGCAGGCACGATCTACAACACACTCGCCTACATTGGCCCGGACGGCGCGTTGTTGGGCAAGCACCGCAAGCTGGTGCCGACGCTGTCCGAGCGACTGATCTGGGGTTACGGCGACGGCTCAGACCTCGACGTCTATGACACCGAAGTTGGACGTCTGGGCGGCCTGATCTGTTATGAGCATCAGATGGCTCCCGCGCGTTACGCGCTGTCCACGTTGGGCATTCAGGTTCATGCATCGGTCTGGCCCGGCTGGGAGCAGCTGCATCCCGTGATCGACGCCGCCACTCGCCATATCGCCTATGAGAACGCCTGCTACGTGATCGTCGCCCGCGAGACCATGTCGCCCGATCTGTTACCCGCTGGCGCGCCGTTCGGCGAGGAACCATTCTGGCATGCGGCTGGCGGTTCGGCGATCATCGCACCGGGTGGGAAGTATCTCGTCGAACCCGTGACCGACATCGAGACCATCATCTACGCCGAGATCGACCTCGACGCCACGATCGAATCCAAGCGCTGGGTAGATTCCGCCGGCCATTACGCCAGGCCCGACGTCTTCCAGCTGCACTGGGACAAGCGACCCAAACGACCTCTCGTGATCGATGACTAGCCCAGGTCCATTCGACGCCATTACCGATGTGCCAGGCATCGAAGTCGGACATGTCACCGATCGCCCCAAAGCGACCGGTTGTACCGTGGTCGTCGCTCGCGCAGGCGCGATGCCGGGCGTCTTCCAGGTTGGCGGCGCGCCGGGCACGCTTGATACCGATCTCGCCGTTTCCGAGAACGCGATTCAAGAGGTCCATGCCGTCCTCCTGACCGGCGGCAGCGTCTTCGGCCTGGAGGCCTCGACCGGCGTGCGCCGCGTGCTGCGCGAGCAGGGTGTAGGTCTAAAGATGGCGGACGATCAGCCGCCGTTGCCCATCGTCATGGGCGCTGTGGTTTTTGACCTCCATCTCGGAAGCCACGAGAATCCGCAGGCTGTCTGGGGTAGAAATGCCGTCCGACGCGCCAGATCAGGGCGCGTTCGTCAAGGCAGTGTCGGCGTCGGTACCGGCTGCACGGTCGCCAAGACCGGCCCGCCCGGCACGCAACTGAAGGGCGGCGTCGGCAGCGCTTCGCTCGTCCACGAGTCAGGTTTGATCGTTGGCGCATTGGTCGCCACCAATTCAGTCGGCGACATCATCGACCCATACACTGGTGAACTCGTCGCCGGCCCTCGCGGCGAGCATGTCGGTGAGATGCAGCGATCCTCCGAGACGCTGCTCAACCGATCGCTGGCCGAGTTTGAATCTCTCCAACAGATACGCGCGTCTCGGCCCAGTGAACAGGCCGGCGCCAACACGACACTCGCCTTGATCGCCACCAATGCCAAACTACATAAGGGCACAGCGAAGCGAGTCGCGATCATGGGATCGGCAGGCCTGGCCAGAACGATCAGCCCCGTCTTCACGCCAGGCGATGGCGACACCGTGTTCACCCTGGCGACCGGTGAGATCGATGTGACCAGCATCCCCGCCATGCTGACCCTCGCGGGCGCCATGGCCGCCGAGGCGGTGGCTCGAGCGGTATTGCGCAGCGTCACGGAAGCTGAATCGCTCGCCGGGGTGCCGTCAATCTCTGAGTGGCAGTCCTTGAGTTAACAAACTGGCTGATACGATCCTGCCATGACCGAGCGACCACTTGTCCTGGCGACCAACGACGACGGCGTAGAAGCGCCCGGACTCTGGCATCTCGCCGAAGCAGTGAACCAGTTCGCTGACGTGATCGTCGTCGCGCCGGCGTTCAATCAGTCGGGCATGTCCGCCGCCTTCACCTTGCGACAGGACATCGAGGCTGAGCGAGCGCATTCGCGGATCGATGGCGTCGACGCCTGGCAGGTCAACGGCACCCCGACCGACGCAGTTGTTCATGGGCTGCGCCACTTCGCGCCGCGCCGCGTCTCGATGATCGTTTCCGGCGTCAATCCCGGCCCAAACGTTGGCCGCGAGATTCTGCATTCGGGAACCGTGATGTCGGCAATGCAGGGATACCTGCGCGGCTTGCCCAGCGTCGCCGCATCGCTCGCCTCATTCGATGAGGATCATCTGCAAGACGCGGCGCTCGTCGCTGGTCGAATCGCCGAGCGTCTGTTGCAGAGTGGACGATTGCAGTTCCTCAATGTCAACGCGCCCGACCTACCAATCGATGAGTACGCGGGAGTGCGCGTTGTAGCGATGGCTGACCTCGCCGTCTCGCGTGTTGTCGATCTGATCGACGCCCATGGCGCCACGAGACGACGGCTCGAGTTCAGGCCGGGCATTGATGTGGATGCGGATACCGACGTCGCCACCATCATGTCAGGCGCGGTGGCTGTGACGCCGTTGCATAACGATCTGACCATGCATAGCGCTCTGGCCGAGGCGGCATCGCTGATCGGCGACCCCGACAGCCTCATTAGCGGCGTTGTAGACTAAGCGTTCCTACTTCATCGATTGACCGCACAGGAGTTCGAGAATGGCCGGCCATTCGAAATGGGCTCAGATCAAGCGCAAGAAAGGCGTCACCGACGCCAAGCGTGGTCAGCTCTTTACCAAGCTCGGGCGCGAGATCGCTGTCGCTGTTCGTGCGGGTGGGCCGAAGCCTGAGGAAAATTCAGCGTTGCGTCTCGCTGTGGAACGGGCGCGCGCTTCCAATATGCCCAACACCAACATCCAGCGCGCGATTGACCGCGCCTCAGGTGGCGCGGACGGCTCGCAGTTGGAAGAAATCCGCTATGAAGCCTACGGACCCGGCGGCGCTGCTTTGTTGATTGACTCGCTGACCGACAACCGTAATCGCACGGTGTCGGAGGTTCGGGCGACATTGACCCGCGCCGGGACGAGCATGGCCGAATCGGGCGCGGTGGCCTGGCTGTTTGTGCAAAAGGGCGTGATCGCGGTCGATGTCGATGCCCAGACAGACCCTGACGACATCATGCTGGCCGCAATCGACGGCGGCGCCGAGGATGTCGAAATCGATGAGGGTCTGGTCGAGGTCATTACCGCTCCATCGGACCTGGAATCAGCGCGTAGCGCGGTGGAGGAGATCGGCGCGCCGATCGCCTCCGCCGAGGTCGTGATGCGCGCAACCAACATGGTGCCGGTCGATACTGACCAGGCGGCCAAGCTGCTGAGGCTGATCGATTCACTCGAAGACCTCGATGATGTTCAGCGCGTCTTCACCAATGCCGACTTCCCCGATGCCGCGCTCGTGGAGGCATAGGCTCGCAACATGGTTCGTATCCTCGGGATCGATCCCGGCCTCAACGCCACAGGCTGGGGGCTGCTGGGCATCGGGACGGACGGAACCGCGAATCTCCGCTGGGGGACCATACGTCCACCTGATGGATCGCTGCCCGATCGCCTGCGCCACATCAATCTTCGCATTAGCGAGTTACTCCAGCAGCATCGGCCCGACGCAGTCGCAATCGAGCGCCCGTTCAACCACAAGAACGTGAAGATCGCAGTTGTGCTTGGGCAGGCGCAGGCGGCCGTAATGATCGCCGCCGCCGCCA